>NZ_JBNDHT010000119.1:0-22157 GCF_056755115.1 Rhizobium sp. SVR5-2C
ACCGCGCCGAGTGCGAATACCTGACGGGGGAACTGGCATCTGCGGAAGAACGGCTTGCGATGCTGTCACGACGCGCCCAGACTACCATCGATCTCGCCGCTGTCACCTGCGTGCGCCTCAATCTCTACACTAACCTGGACCGGAGCGACAGCGCGGTAAAAGTGGGCCTCGAGTATCTCCGGCGGCTTGACGGCCAGTGGTCGCTGCACCCGACAGCGCAGGATGTCGGGCAAGACTATGATCGGTTGCTGCAGCAGATAGGATCGAGCTCGATTGAAGCCCTGCTCGACCTCCCGTCGATGGCCGATCCCGACCAGCGCGCGACGATGGACGTGCTTACGGCGCTTGCCTCGCCGGCCATGTTCACCGATTTGAATCTGTTCCGGCTCGTTGTCTGCCGGATGGCGACCCTCAGTCTTGATAATGGCAACTGCGACGGATCATGCTACGCTTATGTGTGGCTGGGTGGCGTCCTCGTAACTTATTTCGGAGACTACCACGCAGGACACCGTTTCGGCAGACTTGGCCTGGATCTGGTCGAGAAGCGCGGGCTCGACCGGCACAGCGCCCGCGTCTACCTGGTCTTCGCCGTCCATGTCGCGCCCTGGCTACAGCACCTGCCGACCTGCCGCGTCTTCCTGCGGCGCGCCTTCGAGGCAGCGCAGGAGACCGGTGACCTAATTTATGCGGCCTACAGCCGCGCTGACCTGATCACGAACCGTCTTGCCTCCGGAGATCGGCTCGATGACGTCGAGCTGGAGGCCGGGAATGCGCTCGAATTCGTGCAGAAAATGCGGTTCGGTCTTATCAGCGACCTGATAGCCGCTCAGCTCAGGCTCATCCGGATGCTCCGTGGGCTGACGCCGGACTTTACCTCCTTTAACGAACCGGACTTCGACGAGAGCCGGTTCGAGCAGCATTTGGGGAGCAATCCCCAGCTGGCCATTGCCGCGTCCCGATACTGGATTCGCAAGCTGCAAGCGTTCGTCTATGCCGGCGACAGTGCATCTGCCGTCGCGGCTGCATCGAACGTTGCGCCTCTGCTTTGGACGGTGCCGTCTCAATTCGAGTTGGCTGAATACCATTTCTACGGGGCACTTGCTCGGGCGGCGCGCTGCGATACGTCCCTTGGCGAAGAGCGGCTCCGGCATTTGGAAGCGCTGGCGGCTCATCACCGGCAGATCACGCTCTGGGCGAAGAATTGTCGGGAGACCTTTGCAAATCGCGCCGAACTGACAGGCGCCGAGATTGCCCGGATCGAGGGCCGCGCACTTGACGCCATGAACCTTTACGAACAAGCCATCCGTTCGGCACAGGCAAACGGCTTTGGCCATAATGAGGCGCTCGCCCATGAGCTCGCCGCGCGATTCTACCAGACACGTGGCTTCGACGAAATCGCGCATCTCTACCTGCGAAACGCCCGTCACTGTTATCTCCGCTGGGGCGCGGATGGCAAGGTGCAGCAACTCGACGAGATGTATCCGCGCCTCAGAACGGACGAACCCGCGCCCGCTTCGACGAGCACTATGGCCGCGCCCATCGAGCACCTCGACCTTGCGACCGTAATCAAGGTGTCGCAGGCGATATCAGGCGAGATCGTACTGGAGAAGCTCCTCGAAACGATTATGCAAACCGCCATTGAACAGGCAGGTGCCGAACGAGGTTTGTTGATTTTGTCGCGCGGGGCTGAACAGCGCATCGCCGCAGAAACCACGATCAGCGGGAAGGCGGTGATCACGCGCCTGCGCGACGAGCCCATGGCCGCCGCCGTTCTGCCGGAGTCAGTGCTCCACTATGTCCTACGCACCGGGGAAAGCGTTATTCTCGACGATGCCGCTGGACAGTCCCCGTTTGCCGCCGACCCGTATATCCGCAAGCGGCGGGCCTGCTCAGTCCTCTGCCTGCCGCTGCTCAATCAGGCCAAGATCATTGGTGTGCTGTTCCTCGAGAACAACCTGGCCCCTCGGGTATTCGCGCCGGCCAGGATCGCGGTGCTGAAGCTGCTCGCCTCGCAGGCGGCTATCTCGCTGGAGAATACGCAGTTGTACCGAGAACTCGCGGAACGAGAAGCCAGGATCCGGCGGCTGGTCGATGCCAACGTCATAGGGATTGTCATCTGGGACTTGGACGGACGTCTGATCGATGCCAACGATGCGTTTCTCCGCATGGTGCAGTATGATCGCGAGGATTTGAACGCAGGGCTTCGCTGGTTCGACATGACGCCTCCCGAATGGCAAGAAGTGCACGCTCGGAGTGAACTCGAAGAGCTTCAGTCGACTGGCACCATGCAAGCTCGCGAAAAGGAGTTTTTCCGTAAGGATGGCAGCCGGGTACCTGTGCTGATCGGCGCAGCCGCATTCGAAGGACGATCGGATCAAGGCGTTGCCTACATCCTGGACTTGACCGATCTCAAGCGGGCGGAAGCAGAAGCCCGCGAGAGCGATCAGCGATACCGGCAGGTGCAGATGGAGCTGGCACATGCCAACCGGGTCGCGACCATAGGGCAGCTTACCGCTTCAATCGCCCATGAGGTCAACCAGCCGATCGCTGCAACCGTCACCAATGCCCAGGCCGCATTGCGCTGGATGGACAAGGAGCAGCCGGATCTCGCGGAAGTCCGCAAGGCGCTTGATCGGATCGCCAGGGACGGCAGACGCGCTGGCGAGGTCATTGGTCGCATACGCGGACAGATCAAGAAAGTGCCGCCAGAGCGAGACATGCTCGACATTAACGAGACAATCACCGAAGTGATCGGCTTGGCCCGGAGCGAAATCACCAAGAACGGAATAAAAGTGGAGACGCAGTTCGCCGATAACCTGCCGCTCTTGCATGGCGACCGGGTGCAACTGCAGCAGGTGATCCTGAACCTGATCATCAACGCCACTGAAGCCATGGCCACCATCGATGGGTCGCGAGAGCTGCGGGTTCGGACGGCGAAGGAGGGCGCTGACTGCTTGCGCGTGGCCGTGGCTGATACAGGTCCTGGCCTGGGACCGGAGTTGCTCGAACGGATTTTCAGTCCGTTCTACACGACCAAGCCTGGCGGCATGGGCCTCGGTCTGTCGATCTGCCGTTCGATCGTCGAAGCGCATGGAGGTCGATTGTGGGCTGAGGCAGATAATCCCCACGGCGCTGTCTTTCAATTCACCCTGACTTGTGCCGGCTTCACCTGATCTGCCGCTTTGCAGCTAACCGCAAGATATAAACATCTTCAGTAAGATAGCCCGTCCGTAACTGATAGGAGGTTAATAGGGTCCTTCCTCATTTTTTCGTACAGTGGTGGCTCTTAAACGTATGCGAACCGACGACACGCTAGTCGCATTAGAATTTTAGTGAAAAATCCGCGCTTTGATCTTCAGCGTATATGAAGGTCCGGCACGAACATGTGCGCGGGCAACAACCGGCTTCGGCTTGTCCCGTGGATCCGGCCCACCGCCTCGGGCGAACTCGTCGCCGCGATTTGACGGCAGTTTGAACTCATCGCAATCAGCAAGGCCCACAAGGTCGCCTGACAAGTCGAAGAGCTGCTGCGCGACAAGATGGACGGCCTCCCCTTCCCGCTGGATCCGGCCATTGATCGCCATCATAGAGGATCCGAGGACGATTCGCCGGCGTTTTTCAAGGAGTGTCGGCCAGACGGCAAGGTTGGTCGGCCCGGTCATCGTCCTCGGTAGTGATGAACATTACGCCTTTGGCCGACCCGGGCTTTTGCCGAACAAGCCGGCGGTATAGACCCACCGCCCGTCCCTCAAATTCATCGCCTCGGCGCATGTGATGATGTTGCGCGCCGACAGATCCTTGCGCAGAAAGGCAATCGGATCTGCCGCAATGTCAGCCCGGGCGGTAGTCTTCGATGACGTTAGCGTTGCACGCTTGTAGGTGGACGATCAGCTTTTCCATCTTCGAAATCAGCCCTCGTTCTGATTTCGTCAGGTCGCCGACCGGGACGCGATCAGGCAACACCCGCCGCCCTTCAGCATAGAGCGACAGCAAGGTCGCGATCGCGGTAAGCAAAGGATCGTGCCGGCGTTGTGAGCAGAACGTGAGTGACTTAAGAAACGCCCGGCATATTTGCGGACGGTCGCATGTGGTGAAAACTCATCGAGACGGACAATGCCGAGGTGCCGGTCCGGTGGGCGGCGGCAAAGACCTGCAAGAACCAAAAATGCGCCATCACTGTTCCAGCGCATTCGAAAGAAGAAGGGCGGGCGCTTGCCCGGGCTTTTGTAATTAGAACGTGCTGCTGACGCCGGTTTTGGCGCCGACGGATTTCTGTCCGTCGCCTTCGATGTTGAAGAGCAGACTGGCGTCGACCGCCCATGCGTTCTGCGTCTGAAGCGATAGGCCGGCCGAGACCGAGCCGAATGTCCGGGAGCCATCAAGAGAAGAGAAGCCGCCGGCTGCGCCGAGCTTGAGTGTCAGCGTCATGTGATTATCTAGCGTGAATGACCGCGCGATCTCCGCTCCCAGGCTGACGCGGAACTGTTCCTCGTTAAAGCCCTCGATACCGATCTCGTCGTCCGCGCTGTTCTTTACCGCGTAATCGTCGACCGTTTCGGAGAAGTAGACGACCCGCAGCTTCGGCGTCAGTGTGGCCGCCTCGTAGAGCCTCCATTCCCCCTTGATCGCCGTGTCCACCATCCAGCGCGTCGTGTCGAATGTACCATCCCAGAAGGTTGTGTCGATGTCGTTGGCCGAACCGCCATAAAGAAGGCTGGTATCCCAGAAGACGCCCTTGCCGATTTCCAGCGAAGCATAGGGACCGGCCAGCCAGCCATTGCCAGTCAGTTCGGCGTCATCATCGGTTGGATCAGTCATCCGGTGGAAGTGGAACGACAGGCCGACGAGCGCCTTGTCGGTCAGCAGGTAGTCCGCCCCCAGGTTGATGATGCCGAAGCTGCCCCATCGATTGTCGTTCTGCTCGCGATTGTGCATCATGAAGGTGCCGTCGATCCAGATATTGAACGGCGAAGCATAGCCACCAGAGATGCCGTCGGCGCCGTCACGAGCCGCTTCCATCTGCGCAAGGCTGGTGAAGAAGGACGTCGTGATACCCGTTTCTGAAGGTGTCATGCGGGCGGTGACCGAATCGGTGGCATTCTCCATCTGTCGCCGTTCGAAAGGCCCGGCACCTTGATGGTGGACGAGATCGTGTTCTGGCGGTTCTGGACAAAGCCATGCACGAGGGTGTCTATATCGGCTGCCACCTTGGCAGGATCGTAACCGAGTTTGTAGGTGACGACGCCGGTGTTGGAAACGCCGAGCGCGCTGGTCAGCCTGAAGCCGACCTTGACCGTACCGGAGTAGCCCGGGTTGGGAACAAACTTCAGGTACCAATGCAGCGGTGGCGTTGGGCCAACAGCAGCGAACTCGCCCCGGATGAGACCTGCGGTACCGGCATTGGCCGGCTCCACGAACGTCAAGTCCGCCTTGGCGAACGGCCCGCCGGTTGCGCCTTCTTCGAGGTTGACGGTTGTTGGCGTGGAACCCGCCAACAAACGTCGAGGCTCTTGTCCCTAACGGTGACGGCGCGTTCCGTCACCTTGAGCGTATAGCTTGCGGTTCCGGTCGCGTTGCGGGCATCGGTTGGGTGCGGCCTGCCCGACGGTGACGGTGATGGCCGCTGAGGTGGCGACAGCATTGTTGGTATCGCCGAGATATTTGGCGGTGATCGGGTGGTATCCGACGGCAAGCGACGAGGTGGTCAGGGTTGCGGTCGAACTGGACAGGTTGCCGGTCCCCAGCGAGGTCGTCAACCCTTGACAGAAGCCCACCGACGTTCTTTCAACGACAGAAGCGACGCGAGAGAGGCATTTTTCACTTCATAGGGGGAGATTAACGCACCTTGGACATCGCTCTCACGAGAGCAGCATCGAGGGCGCCGCTCCGACATCCGCGGGCATCTGCAGCTTCTGGGCGGCAAGAACCACCTCGACGCGATTGCGGGCGTCGAGCTTCTGCATCAGCAGCGTCATGTAGTGCTTCACGGTCTTCTCGCTGATGTCGAGCATGCTGGCGATTTCGCGATTGGTCTTGCCGAGCAGCAGGGAATTGACGATCTGCTCCTCGCGGGCGCTCAGCCGCTTCTGCATCTGCGCCTTTCGGCGAAGTTCCGCAGTCTTCATCGACAGGATCACCTTAGTGGCGAAGCCGGGCGTGATGAAAGTGCTGCCATCATGCACGGTCTTGATCGCTTCATAGAGATCCCGCGCCGTGCTGCCCTTCAGGACATAGCCGCAGACTCCGAGATTGAGGACCTGGATCGCCGTGTCGATATTAGCCGTGGCGGTGAAGACGACGACCTTGGTGTCTTCGTAATTCTTCTGGATCACTTCGAGCGCCGCGAGCGTGTCGCCCGGCATGCTGAGATCAGTCACCAGAACGTCGGGACGGTGCTCCTCGACGATCTTAAGCGCATCGATGGCGTTCTGGCCGCGCGCGGCGACCCGGAGATCATCTTTTGCGGAATAAAGATTAACCAGTCCATCCAGTAATATTGGATGATCATCAACAAAAGCGACCGAGATAGACATGATGACGAATAACCCCCTCGTCTGCTTATCCAGTAGCTCTAATGTAATCAGGGCCAAACATAAAGCTGGATTTTAATGCTTGGTTAACTTCATCGCATTTCTGTCCATTCGAGATCTATGCTTAGATTCACCTATCAATTTAGACAATTCCCGTCCTTAAGCATCAGATGCATCGGGCTGTTGAAGTTCCAGCGTCATCGCCAGTGTCATCCCGCCCTCCCCTCGCTTTCTGATCGAAAGCGCGCCGCCAAAGCTCTCGATGCGTTGGCGAAGTCCATAGAGCCCCATTCCCCCTTCGCGTGCCGCAAGCGGCGGCATCCCCGGAGGCAATCCGTCATCTTCGACCGAAATCGCAATGACGGGCATGTCGATACGACATCGGACACGCTGGCCGTTGCCGCCGGCATGGCGATAGGCATTGTTCAGACCTTCCTGGACGAAGCGGTAGATGCAGGTCTTCAGTGCCGGCGGCAGATCGGCGTTCGTGCCGCTGGAGACAAACGCGACCCTCGTTCTCGTCCGGGTCTCATGCTGCTTGATCGCGTCGGCAACCACATCCTTTGCCCAAAGATGCAGGATCTCAGGTAGCAGCAGGGACTTGGTCACGGTGCGGGTTTCGGCCATCGCTTCGCTTAGCGCCTTGCTCGTCGCATCGAGTGCCCGGGCGCACTCGTCCTTCGTCGTCAGCTCCCGCAATTCGTCGAGCTGCAGTATGGCGAGCGTCATGAGTTGCACGGGACCGTCGTGCAGATCAGCTCCGACGCGGCGTATGAAGGTCTCGTTCATGTTGGCGAGCTCCATCGACGCGCGCCGCGCCGTGTCCCGGAGCTCCATCAGCTCCTTGGAGGTCAGCTCCGCTTCCTCGGCACGATGCCTCAGAACATGCCGCTGGCTCTCGATCGTCCGGCTGCCGCGCCGGACGATGAGGAACAGGCCGAGCATCACGACGCCGGAAAACAAGGCGACTGTCGCCCAGGTCGCACTTCGCAGCCGTGCAAGCTCCCCGACGAATCCCGTCGGTTCCTCGTGGATCTCAGCCACACCGATAATGCGCCCGGACGCCTGGTCGTGCAGCGGGCTGTAGATCTCGAGATATTGAGTGTTGATGTTCCTGAAGGTGTGCTCGGCGGCCTGCAGGTCTGCATAGATCGCAACGATCTCGCCCTTCAGCGCGCGCTGCAAGCCGTCCGGAAAGTCAAAACGCTGACCGATCATGGGCTTGGATCTCGAATAGGCGACGGTCCCGTCAGATGCCCATATTTCGAGATGCGGGAACCGGGCCCTGAAGTCCGGGTCGTCGAACAGCGAATCCAGAAGCGCGATGCTGGCGGGCGGAAGAACCTTCGATAGCGCCAGGCCCTGGACTTCGGCCTCAGTCAGGCTCTGGACCAGCAGGGCGGTTGTCCCGGCTTTGCCGTTCAGCGCCTTGTCCGACACCAGCCGCGTCGTCAGATAGCCGGCCCCTAAGGTGGCGATCAAAATGACAAGACCGCTCGCAATCAGGAACTGCGTCGAAAGCGTTCGCTGGGCCACCCACCGGATGACATGCGTGAACAGCCGCGAGCGCTGCTCAACCGGCTCCTTCACCTCTTCATGCACGTCAATATCCCCACCCTAAAAGTATTCACTCGGCAAAATTTCCCAACGCCGATTAGGCCTCTATCGTCGCAGTATTGGCGCACGAAAGAAAGGACCATTTTTGTAATATATGCGCATAGCAATGTTATCAGACCAAAGGCCAATTCATCATTGGACTTTGCGCCGGGAGTAACAAGGACCGAAGACCTGTTCCCCCCGTGGACGAACATCGAAAACATCGTCCGACCATGCGCCGTTCAAAACCCAGGAAGTTTTCCGCAAGATCGCATCATCCCAAGCCAGCCGTGCAAGGCGGGCTTTTTGAAACGTCAGGGGCAATTCAAGGCGCCAGCGTCGCAGAGCGATCCGGCGGACAGGACAAGTTTGCGAAAAACCAGGCGCGGGGACAGCGCGCCGCAGGAGGGGAAAATGGTAACGCTGGTAAGACACGATCTCGAATTCATCCTGAAGCAGATCGCCATAGCAGAAGCCCATGCGGCAGGTGGCGACCTCTCACAACTCGTCGCCGAAGCTGGCGAGGCAGCTGGAGCGACCGGCACGGGTGCGCCGCAGGCGCATCTCCTGCCCTACGGTCTCAGAACCGTCGACGGCAGCTACAACAACCTGCTCGATGGCAAGGAGACTTGGGGCGCGGCCGACCAGCCGTTCACGCCGCTGGTGCAGCCTGATTACCTCAATGAAAACGACGACTCGTTGATGTTCGGGACACCGGCCAATCCGGTTTACCTCACCAACGGCAATTATACGCCGGGCGCCGACACCGGCAGCCCGATGCTGGCGGCAGGCACCGTCGTCGATGCCGATCCGCGCATCATCTCGAACCTGATCGTCGATCAAACCAGCAACAACCCGGCCGCGATCATGGTCTATGAGACCATGCTGGCCGAAGGCAAAACCGCTACCCGCGCCGAAATGAAGGACGCCGAGGGCGTCACCATCGTTCATCCGGCCGACGTCATCGGTCTGGACGGCTCGGTTCTCGCCGCCGCCGGCACGCCTGTCTATGTCTATACTTTCGAGAACGTCTCGCCCGATATCGGCGATTCCGCGCCTTACAACTCGATGTTCACGCTGTTCGGTCAGTTCTTCGACCACGGCCTCGATCTCGTTGCGAAGGGCGGCGCCGGAACGGTCTATATTCCGCTGGCGCCTGATGACCCGCTCTACAATCCGGCGACGCCGCATACCAATTTCATGGTTCTGACTCGCGCCAGCCGCGGCGCCGACGGCGAAGTCGCCGCCAACACCACGACCCCCTGGGTCGATCAGAACCAGACCTATACCTCGCACGCTTCGCATCAGGTCTTCCTGCGCGAATACGTGATGCATGAAGGCAAGCCGGTTGCCACAGGCAATCTGCTCGACGGCGACCGCGGCCTGCCGACCTGGGCCGACATCAAGGAACAGGCCCGCACGATGCTCGGCATCGACCTGACCGATGCCGACGTCACCAACATTCCGTTGCTGCGCACCGATCCTTACGGCCGGTTCATCCCGGGCGAGAACGGCTTCGCGCAGATCATCACCGGTATCGGCGCCGACGGTATTCCGAACACGGCCGACGACATCGTCGTGTCAGGCACGCCCGATGCTCCGGTCAGCACCGCCGCCGCTGTTCGCATCGGCCACGCCTTCCTTGACGATATCGCTCATGCAGCCGTACCAGTTGTGGTGGATGGCGCCCTGCAGGCCGACAGCGACGACGCCGTCGGCTACTCGGGCGGCTTCAATACCCGCGGCCAGCAGACCAGCTACGACGACGAGCTGCTCGACGCCCACTACATCACCGGCGACGGCCGCGGTAACGAAAATATCGGCCTGACCTCGATCCACCATATCTTCCATTCGGAGCACAACAGCGTCGTCGAACAGACGAAGCAGGTGGTTCTCGACAGCGCCGACCTCATCTTCCTCAACCAGTGGCTGCTTGAGCCGCTGACAGCCCTTCCGACGACGCAGGAAGAAATTGACGGCCTCGTCTGGAATGGCGAGCGTCTCTTCCAGGCCGGCCGCTTCACCACGGAAATGCAGTATCAACACCTCGTCTTCGAGGAATTCGGCCGCAAGATGCAGCCGGATATCGATGCCTTCGTCTTCGAACCCTCAACCGATATTAATCCGGCTATCTTCGCCGAGTTCGCCCATGCGGTTTACCGCTTCGGCCACTCGATGCTGAACCAGGATATCGACCGTCTCGTCGAAGACCCCGACGGCACCTTCAGCTTCGACAACATCACACTGTTCGACGGCTTCCTGAACCCGCTCGAACTCGGCGCCGTCGATGCCTCGGGCAATGTCGTCGTCGACCACGACCAGGCAGCCGGCGCCATCATCCGCGGCATGTCCCGTCAGGGCGGCAACGAGATCGACGAATTCGTCACCGACGTTCTGCGCAATCAGTTGGTCGGCATCCCGCTCGACCTTGCGGCGCTGAACATCGCCCGCGGCCGCGACGTCGGCCTGCCGACGCTGAACGAAGCCCGTGCGCAGTTCTATCAGGCAGCCGGTCAGGACACGCAGCTAAAGCCCTATGTCAGCTGGACGGATTTCGCGCTCAACCTGCAGAACACTGCATCGATCGTGAATTTCATCGCGGCCTACGGCACGCACTCATCGATCACGGGCGCAACAACACTCGACGCCAAGCGCGCGGCAGCCGCATCGATCGTGCTCGGCACGGCGGGCGCACCGGCCGACCGCCTGGACTTCCTCAACTCCACCGGAGCCTGGGCGACCACCGAGACGGGTCTCAACGACATCGACCTCTGGATTGGCGGCCTTGCCGAGAAGAAGATGGATTTTGGCAGCATGCTGGGCTCCACCTTTGCCTTCGTCTTCGAACTGCAGATGGAAAACCTGCAGGAAGCCGATCGCTTCTACTATCTCTCCCGCGTCCAGGGCTTGAACCTTCTCAACGAGCTGGAAAACAACTCGCTGAGCAAGATCATCATGCGCAACACCGATCTCGGTGACGGCTCGACGGCCCTGCCGGGCGATATCTTCTCGACGCCTGACCATACGCTCGAAATGGACATCTCGAAGCAGGTCGGTGCCGACCCGACCTTCAGCGATCCGATCCTGCAGGCGTTGACCCCGCTGGTCGTCCGCCGCGACACCGATGGTGATGGCGACCTCGGCTACATGGCCTATCACGGCGGCGATCACGTCGTCATGGGTGGTACCGAGGAAGACGATACGATCATCGCCGGCGAAGGCGACGACACGATCTGGGGCTATGGCGGCAACGACACGCTCGAAGCCGGCTATGGTGTCGACCACGTTCATGGCGGCGATGGCGACGATATCATCACCAATGCCGGCACGGATATCGGCGCAGCCGACTTCCTGCATGGCGAAGGCGGCAACGACGTCATCCATGGCGGCAGCGGCCTCGCACTGATCTTCGGCAACGACGGCAAGGACTTCATCATCGCAGGCCCTGACGGCAAGCACGTTCTCGGCGGTCTTGGCGACGACTTCATCCGCGGCGGTGACGGCGGCGACTTCCTGATGGGCAACGAAGGCAACGACTGGATCGAAGGAGGTGGCCGCTTCGACACCCTGGCGGGCGAAAACTCAGAGCTGTTCTTCAACTCGTCGATCATCGGCCATGACGTTCTGAACGGCGATGGCAGCGACACGGACTACGACGCCGAATCCGGCGACGACATCATGTTCCAGGGCGATGGCATCCAGCGCAGCAACGGCATGGCCGGTTTCGACTGGGCGATCCACAAGGGCGACGATACGGCGGCCAATTCCGATCTCGGCATCCCGCTCTTCGTCACCCAGGAAGCCTTCATCCTCCGCGACCGCTTCGACCTGGTCGAAGGCCTCTCCGGCTGGATCCATGACGACGTCCTGACCGGCCGCGTCTCCCCGACCAATGCCCGGGCGGAACTGCAGAACACAGCCGCCATCCCCGGTACCGGCAGCCCGCTTGAAAGCTATTCGAACGCGCTGCTTGAGAAGAACTTAAGCCTCATCGATGGCCTGGCTGCACTTGTTGCACATCGTGCTCGCACAACTGTGACGGTCAACGGCGTCACCGAGACGATCGTCATGGATACGGCCGATGCTTCCGACATCCTGCTCGGCGGCGGCGGAGATGACGTTATCACCGGCCTCGCCGGTGACGACATCATCGACGGCGACCGCTGGCTGAACGTCAGGATCCGCATCAGCGATCTCAGTGGCAGCGAGATCGGCTCGTCCGACGGCCTCTCGAAAATCGTCTATGCCGCCGACGGCAGCAAACCCTTTGGCGACCGGACTTTGAGTGATCTCATGTTCGACCGCACCCTGAACCCGAGCCAGCTCGAAATCGTTCGCGAGATCCTCGACGGCGAGGAAGATGGCGACGTCGACACCGCAGTTTATACCGATGTCCGCGCCAATTACACAATTACGCAGAATGCGGACGGCAGCATAACCGTCGCCCATACTGGCTTCGATGAGGGTGCCGGTCCGGATGGCGACGAAGAGACGGTCGGCAATCCGGTTTCTGACGGCACCGACCGCCTGTTCAACATCGAGCGGCTGCGCTTCTCGGACGGCGAATATTCGCTCAGCCCTCCACACCTTCAGCTCTATACCCTTGATCGCGGCCAATACCGCGACGACTTCAGCCCGTCCAACTATACGGGCTCCGACGGCACCACGCCTTGGACATCGTCCTGGGTCGAAAGCAGCGACAACAACAGCGCCACAAGCGGAGATGTTCTCGTCACCGGCGGCACGCTCCGCTTCGACGAGGATGGCAATGGCGCCAGCGTGCAGCGTAGTTTGAACCTTGCCGGAGCAACAACGGCACGGCTGAGCTACGACGTGGCAGAGAGTGGTCTCGATCAGGGAGACGCCGTGACTGTCTGGTTCGCGGCTAATGGCACCAACTTTGTGCAGATCGACACCATCAACTCGGCGACCAACAGCACATCGCGCAGCATCGACCTCACAGGCCCGTTCTCGGCGGGTGCCGTCGTTCGCTTCACGTCGACCTCACTCGGCAACAACGATATCGTCAATATCGACAATGTGACGATTGACTTCACCCGCCCTGCGGCGACGCCGTCAGTGAACTACGCGGCGAGCTTCGTCGAGAACGGCGGCCCCGTTGCGATTGCTTCCGGCCCCGCCATCACCGATGAAGACGGCCAGATCGTTTCGGCGCGGATCGTTCTGACCAACGCCCAGAACGGCGACCTGCTGACAGCAGGCACGCTCCCGGGAGGCATCACGGTGCAGACCGACACGTCGGTTGCAGGGCAGATCGCGATCACGCTGACCGGTACTGCCTCGCTCGCTGCCTACCAGGCGGCGATCCAAACCATCACCTTCGGCAACACTTCGGATCAGCCGGGAACCGTGCCGCGTGTCATCACCGTCACCGTCAACGACGGCCTGATGAATAGTAACCCGTCAACGGCGACGATTTCGGTTACCGCGAACAACGATGCGCCTGTTGCAGGCAACGACAACATCATCACCAACGTGGAAACCGGCAGCTTCACGGTTCCAGAATGGGCGCTGCTCGCCAACGACACTGATGTTGATAGCCTTCTCAACATTACCGGTGCCACTGAGAACCAGACAAATTTCGCGGTCTCGGTCAACCCGGCAGGTGATGTGAATGTCACGCATTCGACGACGCAGCAGCGGAGCTTCACCTACACGGTGAGCGATGGTGCGGCGACCGATACGGCAAGTGTCTCCGTCACCCGCGACACCAACGATGTCAGTGGCACGGCCGGCAACAACGTCCTGATCGGCGACAACGGTGGCGACACGTTCGATGGCGGCACGGGCAACGACATCATCCTGGCGGGTGGCGGCAGTGACACGATCGTCTGGAACGCCAATAATGGCGCAACCGATGGACGCGACATCGTCGATGGCGGCGCAGGCACCGACACGTTCGACCTCAACGGCCGCAATGGCCCGGGCGGCAACGAGACCTTCCGCATCTATACGCGGCAGGCGGCAGAGCTTGCCGGTATCACCGGGCTGATGGCGACCACCGAAATCGTCATCACCCGCAACGGCACCGACAATGCCTCCGTCATCGCCGAGCTCGACAATATCGAGGAGATCACCGTCGGCAACATCACGCTTGATGACGGTACGCCGACAGGCGGGGTGACGGGTGGCGACACCATCACCGTCATCGGCGATTTCTCGCAGACCAGCCTGGCGCTGAACACGATCACCATCGACGGCACCGACGGCGACGACGTGATCGACATCTCGGCACTGCAATCGGCACACCGCATCGTCTTCCGCTCGAATGGCGGCAACGACACGATCGTCGGCACGCTGCGTCCGCAGGACGTCATCGAACTGCCGGATGGTCTAACCGCAGCCGACTTCGAAACCACGGTCGATGAGGAAGGCCGCACCGTTATGACCCGCGACGGCAGCTCGATCACCTTCGTCGCTCCCGAGGGCTCCGAGCCGCCGGTTGGTTCCGACGACGACGACCATGAGGAAGAGGAGGAAGACGACGAACAGGAAGGCAGCGGCAGCAGCGACGATGATGACGACGACAACGGCGAACAGCCGTCCGGCGGCGAAGATCCGGCGCCGTCCGCCCCCCGCACGCTGATCGGAACCGGCGCAGGCGAAGCTTTGCTCGGTGCGGCCGCAGCCGACATCATCCTGGCAGGCGATGGCAACGACATCCTCGTCGGCGAAGCCGGCAGCGACATCCTGCGCGGTGAAGGCAGCCACGACCTCATCACCGGCGGTGCCGGGGCTGATGTCACTTCGGGCGGCGACGGCGACGACGAAATCCATGGCGGCGCCGATGCCGACCATATCTTCGGCGACGCGGGAGCCGACCGGCTCTACGGCGACGATGGCGATGACGTTCTCGAAGGCGGCGCGGGCGACGACCAGGTATGGGCCGGTGCCGGCAACGACCTCATCCTTGCCAAACTTAACGATGGCTCGGACACTTACTGGGGCGATGACGGCCAGGATACGCTCGACTATGCCGCGGCCACCGGCAACCTCACGGTCGATCTCGGCAACGGCTTCATGGGCAGAGGCAGCGTCGCCGGATCGAGCACCGGAACGGATACCGTCTATGGTTTCGAAAACTTTATCGGCGGGTCCGGCCACGACACGATCACCGCGTCGCGTGCCGTCAACATCATCGATGGCGGGGCTGGTGAAGATATCTTCCGCTTCACCTCGGCTGCGGCGGCCAATGGCGACAAGATCTATGGCTTCCAGCCGGGAGACAAGATCGACTTCTCAGCGATCGACGCCAACACGTCGGTTGCAGGCGTCCAGGGCTTTGCGCTGAAGGCGGGCTCGATCACCGCCGCAGGCCAGATCGCCGTCAGCCACGAAACCATCGACGGCGAGGCCTTCACGGTGCTGCGCGGCAATGTCAACGCCGATCCGGAAGCCGACTTCGAACTGATGATCGCGGGCACCCACAACCTGAAGGCAAACGACTTCAACGGGGTCTCCTGATCGATGGCTCTGCCCATGGCCGGTGACGGCCATGGGCATGCCGAATGAATTGCCGGAGGGGAAAATCATGGCAACGAAGAAGAAAGAGCCGCAATACAAGATCGACAAGGCGCGCGGCATCCTGACCTATCTGTTCGGCCTGTCGGGGCTTATCAACATCCTGGCGCTGACAGGCGCCTTCTACATGCTGCAGATCTACGACCGGGCACTCGCCAGCGGCAGCATCTCGACACTCATCGCTCTCTCCGTTTTGGCGATCGGCCTCTATCTCTTCCAGGGCGTTTTCGACATCCTGCGCTCGCAGATCCTCGTGCGCCTCGGCGCCCGGATGGACACGACGCTAGCGCCGCTGACGCACCAGGTCGTCGTCGAAATGCCGCGTTACGGCTATTCGACCGCCGAAGCCGCCGAGCGTGGCCGCGACGTCGATACGCTGCGCAGCTTCCTGGGCGGCCAGGGCCCGATCGCTCTCTTCGATCTGCCATGGATCCCCATCTACCTCGTCTTCGTCTGGCTGCTGCATCCGGTTCTCGGCATGCTGACGCTCGGTGGTGCGGCGGTTCTGGCAGGGCTGACCATCCTCGCCGAAGTGCTCACCCGCCGCCATGCGCAGACGATGATCAAGGCGGCGGTCACCCGCAATGCCGTTCTCGATTCCAACACCCGCAACAGCGAAGTCCTGCATGCCATGGGGATGACACAGCGCGCGGTCGACCGATTCGAGCGGGCCAATCGCTATCACCTCGAGCACCAGACCAAGACCTCCGACATCGGCGGCACGCTTTCGGGTCTCTCCAAGGTGCTGCGGATGATGCTGCAATCGGCGATCCTCGGCCTCGGCGCCTATCTGGCGATTGGTGGCGAACTCTCCGCTGGGGCAATCGTCGCCGCCTCGATTGTCACAAGCCGCGCACTCGCCCCCGTCGATCTGGCGATCGCCCAGTGGAAGAGCGTCGTATCGGCACGCCGCAGCTATAATCGCATCCAGGAAACGCTCGCCGTTCTGAACGGCAAGGACGAATTCATCCCGCTTCCGGAGCCGCGCGAGAGCCTGAGGATCGAAGGGCTGACGACAGTTGCCCCGAGCACCGGCGCCGTCCTCCTCAGCGAAGTCGGCTTCGAACTGAAGGCCGGCCAGGCACTCGGCCTAATCGGTCCGAGCGGCGGCGGCAAGACGACGCTGGTCAAGAGCCTGCTCGGCATCTGGCCGGCGCTGCGTGGCTCGGTCCGTATCGATGGCGCCGATCTCGGCCAGTGGAACGCCGATTTCTTCCGCGATCACGTCGGCTATCTGCCGCAGGACGTGGCGCTGATGGACGGCACGATCTCCGACAACATCTGTCGCTTTGCCGAGGAGCCCGATCCGCGCAAGATCATTCTTGCGGCGAAGGCAGCCGGCATCCACGATATGATCGTCCATCAGCGCGACGGCTACCAGACCGAGCTCGGCCCGCATGGCACGGCGCTTTCGGCCGGTCAGCGGCAGCGCGTGGCACTTGCCCGTGCACTCTACGGCGAGCCCTTCCTGGTGGTGCTGGACGAGCCGAATTCCAATCTCGACGCCGAAGGCGAAGAGGCGCTGACCACGGCCATTCTCTCGGTCCGGCGCCGCGGCGGCATCGTCGTCATCATCGCTCATCGCCCGAGCGCGCTGCAGGCGGTCGACATGGTCGGCCTGGTGCAGAACGGCAAGCTCGTCTCGTTCGGCCCTAAGGAAACGCTGCTGCAGCCCAAGGCCCGGCCGCTTGCCGTCGAGAAATCGTTTGGCGGCGACCGTGCGCCGCGCTCAACGGCCGCGGAATAAGGGGGAGCGTCATGGAGGAGAAGCTCACCCGTGGCCTGCCGGATACGCAGGCGGCGATCGCGCCGATCAACAAGTATCGGGAGAAGGAAGAGACCAAGCGCGGACCGCGTAAGTTCTTCGTGCCCCTGACGGCCTTCTCCGCGCTCGCCATGATGCTTGCAAAGACCGAGCCCGGCGCCCGAAACCAGCAACCGGAACACAGGGAAAAGGACGTTGAGCCGCCCTCGCGGGGCGATTACGAAATCATCGAGGACGTCACGGCCTTCCTCCAGACGTTGAGCGACGAAGAGCCGGCAACGGAACCTGCCGAACAGCAGCCGTCCGTGCGCGTCAGTTTCCGCACGACCCTGTACTTCGCGTCGGAGCTGCCGCAACGGCTGCAGCGCTCGGTCGCAAACGTGACTGCAAATGACAATTTCCGCCGTGTCATCGATACCGGCGAAGGCTTCGAATTCCCGCCGCTGCTACCGCCGGTGAACTTCGATTTTCCGTCGCGCGCGACGCAAAGCAACGCCGGGCATGCCGGGACGCCGGGCAGTGATCAGGGCGGCGATGACGATGCCGATCCGAACAGGGCACCCGTGAGCCTCGGCCGCCATATCTTTTCCAGCGGCTTCGTCAATCTCTCGGCCCTCGTGCTGCTCGACGATCTGCTGGCAGCGGTCTACGACCCCGACGGCGACAAGCTGAGCATCAACGACATCACGGTGTCGAGCGGCCAGATCCGTGCCTATGGCCAGGACATGTGGATCTATACGCCGCAACGCGGCTATGTCGGCGACGTGAGCTTCACCTACGACGTCTCCGACGGCGCGGCTGAGACCCGCACCGGCGCGGTCTTCAGGCTCCAGAAAGCCCCGCCGCATGAGCTGCAGGGAACCAGCGGCGATGACATCCTGACCGGCACGCCCGGTGAGGATCTGATCTCCGGCCTGGGTGGCGACGACGTGATCTATGGACGCGAATCTGCCGATGTCGTTCTCGGCGATGGCGGAAACGACGTCATTCTCGGCGGCGACGGCAACGACACGCTTCATGGCGGCGCGGGACATGACACGCTCTTCGGCGGAACCGGCGATGACGTGCTTTTCGGTGACGATGGCGATGACCGCCTCTTCGGTGAGGCCGGCAACGACATCCTGATCTCCGGACGCGGCAATGATGAGCTGAGCGGCGGCACTGGTACCGACCGGCTGTTCGGCGAAGACGGCGACGACACGCTGATAGGCGAAGCCGGAGCAGACTATCTCGACGGCGGCGACGGACACGACACCCTGACCGGCGGCAGCAGCAACGACGTCGTTATTGCGGGCAAAGGAGACGATGTCATCAAGGCGGGCTTTGCTGGCGAAGAGGCCCGTATCGCTGCGGTCGCGGGACATGACGGTAATGACACCTATTCCGGCGGCGATGGCTTCGACATCTACGACGTCGGCAACGCCCTCAAGTCAATCGCTGCCGACCTGTCGAAGGGCACGGCGAACGGCGACGAGATCGGAACCGACGGCCTTACCAGCATCGAGGGCATCCGGGGTGGCACGGGGAGCGACACGCTGACCGGCAGCGACGGCGCGAACGAGATCGCCGGCGGCGCGGGTAGCGACCTGCTCTGCGGCAAAGATGGCGACGACATCATATCCGGTGGTAGCGGCAATGACGTCTTCGTCGTGCTCGCCCGCGCCGGCGACGACGATGATTGCGATGACGGCGATGATGACTATGACGGCGGCGAAGGTTTCGACACGCTCGACCTGGCGGCACTCGTCCAGGAAGTCGTCGCCGATCTCGAAGCGCAGCTGGCCGAAGGACAGGAGATCGGCCGCGACACGATCGAGGGCTTCGAAGCCGTTATAGGTGGCCGCGGCCACGATCGCCTTTCCGGCAACTCGGCTGCCAACATCTTCGTCGGCGGCGATGGCAACGACCGCCTTTCGGGACGCGACGGCGATGATGTTCTGACCGGCGGCGACGGCAACGATAGCGTTTCGGGCGACAACGGCGACGACATCGTGCTCGCCGCGGTCCACGCGGCCGATGAAGGCCGGGATGGGCAAAGCGATGGCGACGACAGCTACCAGGGCGGCAACGGCTTCGACACCTACAGCGCCGCAGGCGCGGTCCACGCCGTCGTCATCGACCTCTCTACCGGCCGCGCCGCCGGCACCGATATCGGAACCGATACGCTTGATGGTTTCGAGGCTGCGATCGGCGGCAGCGGTGCCGATGTGATCGTCGCCGGCGACGGCCTGAATTTTCTGGCGGGCGGCGCCGGAGACGACATCTTCGTCTTCCGCAGCCTCGCCGCACTGGAAAACGACGGCGATGGCCGCGACGAGATCCGTGACTTCGCAGTCGGCGATCGGATCGATTTCTCAGAAATCGCCGCCAATATCGGCGGGCTGGTCTTCGCCAACGCGGACGCAGGTGGTCCGCAGCCATCGCCGAACCGCATCGTACTCTATCACGAGAGCTTCGAGGGCGCGGACCGCACGATCGTCAAGGCCATCATCGATTTCGACCGCGACGAGGACTTCGAAATCCTCCTCTACGGCCGCCACGAACTCACGGAACAGGATTTCATCCTCGCGGCACGCGAGGCAGGCCCGCACGGCGTAGCGCCGCATCAAGCCTGATCAAGAACAACGAAAATGAGGGAAAGCGCATGCAACCGGCAAAGAAAGAAACCCAGAAACAGTTCGGCATATCGGGGCGCATCTATCTGTCCGCATTTCTGGCGGGCGCGCTGGTCTTCGGCGTCGGCGGCTGGGCCGCGCAGGCGAAGCTCTCGGGCGCCGTCATCGCACAGGGCCAAGTGGCGGTCTCGCAGCAGGTCAAGGTGATCCAGCACCGCGACGGCGGCATCGTCTCAGAGATCCTCGTGCGCAATGGCGATGCCGTCCGCAAGGGCGCCGTCCTCTTCCGGCTCGACGAGACCCAGACCCGCGTCGAGCTGGCGATTGTCCAAGGCCAGCTGCAGCAGATGCTGGCAATGATGACCCGGCTCACCGCCGAGCGCGATGGCGCCGGTGCGCTTGATTTCACCGGGCTCGACATCCCCGCTCCGCTCGTAAACAGTGAGACAAAGCTGTTTCGCGAGAACCTCGGCATGCTGACCAACCAGAAGGAACAGCTGCGGCTGCAGACCATACAGCTGGAGCAGCAGGTTGCCGGCTACCGGGCGCAATCGCAGGCGAACGAGCAGGAACAGGCGATCATCGATCAGGAGCTCCAGAAGGCCAGCACCCTTCTTGCCAAGGGACTGATCCAAGTGGCACACCAGCGCGATCTCGCACGTCAGAAGGCGCGGATCGAAGGCGCCAAAGGGGAGCTGATCGCCCGCATGGCGGAGACGGAGAATGAAATCAGCGAAGTCCGCATCAAGCGGCTTTCGCTGGACCAGAACCACCGCAAGGAAGCCCAGACCGAGATCGTCGCGCTCGAAGCCAAGGTGGCCGAGCTGAAGGAGCGGGAGATCGCCGCGCGCGATCGCCTGACGCGCATGGAAGTGCGCGCTCCGGTCGATGGCCTGATCTACGACATGCAGATCCACACGATCGGCGGCATAGTCGGCGCCGGCGCGACTGTGATGTCCGTCGTCCCCGACAGCGAGGAGATGAGCGTTGAGATCCAGGTGCCGCCGGCCGATATCGACCGCATCGCGCCCGGCCAATCCGCCCGCATGCGCTTCACCGCCTTCAATCAGCGTACGACGCCGGAATTTCATGGCACCGTGGATATGGTTGCCGCCGCGACAGCGACAGATCGCACGACAGGCCGGCCCTATTATCTCGCGACCATTGCACCTTCCGATCTCCTGCAGCTCGGATCTAGAAAACTCATGCCCGGCATGCCTGTCGAAGTCTATGTCCAGACGGAGGAGCGCAGTGCCCTCTCCTATCTGGCCAAACCCTTTTCGGATCAGATGATGAGGGCGTTTCGCGAGGAGTGATTGGCGCCCGCAAAACGTATCGGCAGGCGCGTGGTCCGGGAAAACCGCCACTGCCCCGGGCCGCCTTTGCAGGCTGGCGGACCGCAGGGCCAGCCGTTCACCGTCGTGCGCGCCGATTGCCGACGCTTCCTCTTCGTCGTCGTCAGCCAATTACCAGTCGTTATAAAAACGATACCTGCTACCAAATTGAATGCGGGGACAGATCCTGCAAAAGTGACAATCTCGCCTGACCAATTCCGTCGAGCCACCTGTGCTTGGCATCCCGGGGTCGGCGGACGAGCGCCCTAGACACGCATTCGAAAGGACGAGTAGATGCCCACTACAGAAGCACCCGCCGTCACCGACGGCGACCGTATCGGCCCGGCCGACATTGCCGCCGCACTGACGCGAGCACCCTTTGCCTACGCCGACGGCGCGACGCAGGTGTTCACGCCCGATGGGCGCACCGTGTACACCGAGAACGGGACCCAGTCGTCTGGAGAATGGAAAGTAGACAATGACGGACAGTTCCAGTCGTTCTGGCCACCGTCGGAGTACACTATCTACGATGTTTCCTGGATAGCCGGTCCTGACGGCGAGGTCGTCGGGATCAGATTCGCCGACCCAAATCGAGGAACAACATTCGACGGTCGATACACGCCGGAGCTCGCCTGAGTTCCCGGGTTTGTTGGAACAACACGGTTGGGCAGGTCGGTCGGCGCATTGTGACGAACAATATGTAGGACTGTGCCTCGGTGTGGCGTCTTGCCGCCACCGTTGTTGTATTGCGGGTGGGTTACCATATTATGGCCAT
>NZ_JBNDHT010000120.1:0-22102 GCF_056755115.1 Rhizobium sp. SVR5-2C
GGTCCACCGCGTTCCGAATAGCCGTGCCCGGGACGATCAACGAAAAGCATTTCGGCGCGGCCTTCAAGCGGAACCAGGAAGGCGCCGATCTGGTCGAGCAGATTTCCGCATGCACCATGGATAAAGACCAGCGGCGGGAGATCGGCGGTGCCGGGGCGAGGAATATGGACGGCATTCATCTTGTAGCCGCCGATATCGGTGAGTTCGCCAATATTCGGAAAGGTCTGTTCGAACTTTCGGGCTTTGTAAGTCGTGTAGCCGATGGCGGCGGCGACAGGAGCGAGGAGGGTTGAAATTTCGGCAAGCATCGCGTCAGCCGGCAAAAATTGCACTACCGTGGGTAAGATTGTGCAGCCCGGTCGAGCGTCAAGATCAGGTCGGGCTTCCGGCGAGTTTTTCGGCAAGCGTATTTGCCTGCTGCTGCGCTGCGCGATTTGCCGGATAGATCTCGAGGAAGCGCTCCCAGGCTTTTAGCGTGAGCTGATCGTTCTCCGAATTGCTGAGAATCGCGGCCATTCCGGAGAGTGCGCCAAAGTGGCGCGGCTCAAGCTCGAGCACATGCTCGATGTCGGACATCGACTTGCGGTAATGGCCCATGGCGAAATTCAGCGTTGCGCGGCGGTTCCAACTCTCGGCATAGGTCGGCTTCAGCGCAATTGCCTGATCGAGGAAATCGAAAGCCGCGGCATTGCGCTTATCCTCGATCGCCTTGTCGGCCCACTGCATCAGCAGGTTCACCGTGGCGCTGCCGGAATCGTTCCATTCCAGGCGGATTTCTTCCGCGATGCTGCTTGCCTTGTCCGGGTCACGCTCGCGCTTCAGCTGGGCGAAGAGGTTGTCCAGGCGTTGTTTGGGGGAGGCGCTGGCATCCGGCTGTTCGGCAATGACTTCCTTCTCTGCTGCGAAAGCGGGAAAGGAAGGTGCAACGAAAGCGAGAGCAAGCGGCAGGACCGCACAGGTCAAAGCAAAAAAGCGCATGGCGGACAATGTAGCCCGCCAGCGCCGAAGATCAAAGAAAATTTGACGTGATCACCTAAGCGACCTTACCGGAAAGCCTGTAGCGCACAATTGCGCTGGCCAATCCGGATCGTGCTAAATCAGCCCTGACGAGCCTTGTAGCGCGGGTTCAGCTTGTTGATGATGTAGATGCGGCCCTTGCGGCGAACCAGACGGTTGTCACGATGGCGAGCCTTGAGCGACTTGAGCGAATTCTTGATCTTCATTTTTCTGATCCGCGATCTCTGGGGGGAATTTCACATTCGCCCGTACTTTAGACAATCAAAAAGCGCGCTCGGAGCGCGCTCTTTAGGTTGGCCGTGCAGATAACCCGGCCTCATGCCTGTGTCAACTACATGAAGGCGTTTTCTCGGGCAAAACCTAGGCTTTCGCCGTTAGAACAGTCACGTGGCCCATCTTCCGGCCCGGGCGGGATTCGGTCTTGCCGTAGAGATGCACGAAAGCGTCGCGGCGTTTCAGCCAATCCGGAACGCTGAGAATATCGTCGCCGATCAGGTTCTGCATCACGCAATCGGAATGGCGGTCCGCGTTACCAAGCGGCAGGCCGCCGATGGCGCGAATATGCTGCTCGAACTGCGAGATGATGCAGGCGGCCTCGGTCCAGTGGCCCGAGTTGTGGACGCGGGGCGCCATCTCGTTGGCGATCAGGCTGCCGTCCGAAAGAACGAAGAATTCGATGCCGATGACGCCGACATAGCCGAGCGACGAGAGAATCGCTTCCGCTGCCCTGCGAGCCGCTTCGGCGGTTGCATCGGAGATCGACGCGGGAACGGTCGATGTGTGCAGAATGCCGTTGCGATGCACGTTCTCCGCCGGATCGAAGGCGACGGCGGTGCCGTCCGTTGCGCGGGCGGCGATGATCGAAATCTCGCGCTCGAAGGGGATAAAGCTTTCCAGAATGAGTGGCACGCTGCCGAGAGCGGCATAGGCGCCGTTCGCGCTGTCGGCAGAGGAGCGGAATACCTTCTGGCCCTTGCCGTCATAGCCGAGGCGGCGCGTCTTGAGCACGCCCTGGCCGCCGAAATCCTCAAGGGCCGCTTCAAGCTCGCTTTGACTATCGACGGCGTGGAACCGCGCGGTCGGAATGCCGCAGTCGTTGATGAAGCGTTTTTCGACGAGCCGGTCCTGCGCTGCTTCGAGCGCCTTCGGTGGGGGATAGACGGGGATGTTCTTCGCCAGAGCCTCGGCTGCCGAGACCGGCACATTCTCGAACTCGTAGGTGACGACGTCGCAGGTCTTCGCCAGCTCGGCCAATGCCGCGGGATCGTCATAGGCGGCGACGATCTGGTGATTCGCGACGTGGGCGGCCGGGCAATCGGTCTGCGGTTCGAGAATGATCGTGCGGAAGTTTAACCGCGCAGCGGCCATCGCAAGCATGCGGCCAAGTTGGCCGCCCCCGATAATCCCGATCGTTCTTGCCGTCATAGGTTGTCCATCGGATATTCGGCGATCGAGGCGCTCTGCCGCTCGCGGTAATCATCGAGCCGCTCGGCAATATCCTCATCCGAAAGTGCCAGCACGGCGGCAGCAAGCAGCGCGGCGTTGATGGCGCCGGCCTTGCCGATTGCGAGCGTGCCAACCGGAATGCCGCCCGGCATCTGGACGATGGAAAGAAGACTGTCCTGGCCGGACATCGTTTTCGATTGCACGGGAACGCCGAAGACCGGAAGCGGCGTCAATGCGGCGGTCATGCCCGGAAGATGGGCGGCACCGCCTGCGCCGGCAATGATAATCTTGAAGCCCTCGTCACGCGCGTTCTTGGCGAAGTCTACCATGCGATCCGGCGTTCGATGCGCCGAAATAATGCGCGCTTCGTACGGGATTTCCAGCGCCTCCAGCGTGTCGGCGGCGTTCTTCATGGTCTCCCAGTCGGACTGGCTGCCCATGATGATGGCGACGGGCGGTCTGTCTGTCAGCGTCAACGGCCTTATCCCTTCAGGCGATGATATCCGGAATGATCTGGTCTTCGAGCTTGGTCAACTTGTCTTTGATGACCAGTTTTTTCTTTTTCATACGCTGGATGCGCAGCGCGTCGCACCCCATGGCAATCATGGCATTGATCGCGGTGTCGTAATCTTCGTGCTCCTGACGCAGGCGCGCCGCCATGAGCCTGATTTCCGCCTGTTCCTGATCGGCCATTTGCATTCCCCAATCCCGTCTTCGGCCGTTGTCCGGCTCGCCGATAATTTCCGCAAGCTCCTATCACCAAATAGCGATAACGGCTAGTTAGTGTTGATCATGAATTTGCCGCCGACTGACCACGTTTTCGCCTTCGACAATAATTCAAAAATATGTCACAGTCCGGCCGTTGAGGCCTTGAGCTCCAGCGATGGATGGCTGGGGAAGGCGAGAGGAAGGAAGGGTCAAATGACTGTTGAAGCTCATCTTGAATCACTCCAGAAAAAGCATGTAGCTCTGGAGGAAGAGTTACATTCGCTAATGGCATCACCCTCCAGAAAAGATGCGGAAATTGCGGAATGCAAGCGCAGAAAATTGCGCATCAAGGACGAAATCCAACGTCTGAAATCTTCCGTTCATTAAGTAGTGCAGTTCGCCGGGCGATCATCTTGCACTGTCAAAACGGATAAAACCAACCCCTCGATAAGTTTAGCAAGAACCGGCGGTTCTTCCACAAACAATGCGTCAGTCCATCCAGTGCGGCGTTGGGCTGGCGCATTTTCATTGGGAGATCGTTGCTGGAGCCTCGAAAGGCTCTACGCCCAAAATTGATCAAGCCACAGATTCAGCTTGTCGAAGCCGCGGTTGTTGACCGCGTAAATTCTTCTTGTGCCTTCGGAGGTCACCGACACGAGATTGCTGTCGAGAAGAGCCTTCAAGTGCTGGGATACTGCCGGCCTGCTGATCGGAAGGCTTTCGGCGAGTTCATTGACCGTTCTTGGTGCACGCCTGAGCTGCTCCAGCAGGAACCGCCGGTTCGGGTCTGATATCGCGGCGAAAGGATCGGCGTTCGACATGGGCGAAAAGCTACGTCAAAGCCACCTTTCCGGCAAGAAAATTGTGCGCTGCAACGATCCGGACGGCCTAGAGAGCCAAGCCTTCCCAGATGATCAGAAGTGCAGCGATGAACGCCATGCCATACATGAATGGGTAGAAGATCGTCGGCTTCATGCGGCGCACGCACCATGCGCCTGCCATGGTGGCGAGCGGAGCGAACGGCAGCAGGATCGCCGACGTCAGGAGGTTTTCGGTATCGAGCTGGCCCAGCGCGAAATAGGGTACGAGCTTTACGGCATTCAAGATAGCGAAGAAGCGAACGCTGGTACCGGTGAATTCGCGTGGTGGCAGTTTCAGGGGCAGGGCGTAGATTTGAAATGGAGCACCGCCTGCATGGGCGACGAAACTGCCATAGCCGGAAAGGATACCCCAAAAGCTTGCAAGCAAAGGCCGCTGACCGTGAGGCGGGATGATCTTTCCTGCCCCGGGACCAAAGTTGTTCCAGAAGTAGCGGGCGCAGAAGAGCACAGTAACTGTGCCGATGACCACGCGCAGCACATTGCCGGGCACCAGGGCGGATGTTGCCCAGCCAAGCGCGATGCCGAAGAGGGCGCCCGGCAGCATGATCTTCATCGTCGTCCAGTCGCCGTGCTTGCGCCAGATAACGAGTGAGATCATGTCCATGGCGACCAGGATGGGCAGCAGGATGGCGGCTGCTTCGACTGGAGAGACGACCAGCGCCAGGATGGGAACGCCGATCAGTGCCAGCGCATCACCCATTCCGCCCTTGGCGAGGCCCACAAGCAGCACAGCAGGTATCGCGGCATAAAAGAATGACAGCTCCGGCAGCATGCTTTTCAAGTCCTCCCCTTGCCAGCCCCGTCTAACGGAATTACTCACACAAAACGAGTGTGGATTTGCCGCCTGCGGGCGAAATCTGCTGAGAACGGAAAGAGTTCATGACCGAACCGGAAAACCGCTGCCGCCTTGTCCTGATCGTTCCGGACATCGCGGATGCCGACGAGCAGGCAAAGATCCTCGCTGATGCCCTGAAGGGCGGCGATGTCGCCTCGGTAATCGTGCCGCAATACGGGCTTGACGCCGGTACGTTTCAAAAGCACGCCGAGAAACTGGTACCCGTCATCCAAAATGCCGGCGCTGCTGCGTTGATTGCCGGCGACAGCCGTGTCGTCGGTCGCTCGAAAGCCGATGGCTTGCATCTGACGGGTTCAGCCGCCGAAATTGCCGAGGCGATCGAGAAATCCGGCGGCAAGCTGATCGTCGGTGGCGGCAACGCGACCGACCGCCACACGGCTTTGGAGGTCGGCGAGGAACGACCGGACTATATCTTCTTCGGCAAACTTGACGGCGACATCAAACCGGAAGCCCATCCGAAGAATGTCGCGCTCGGCGAATGGTGGGCCTCGATGATCGAAATTCCGTGCGTCGTCATGGGCGGCACTGATCCGGCCTCGGCACTGGTTGTCGCCGAGTCGGGTGCGGAGTTCGTAGCGCTGCGTATGGCGGTGTTCGCAGAGCCGGGGCAGGCTCCGTCCATCGTTGCTCACGTCAACGCGCTTCTTGACGAAAAAGCGCCACGGTTTGAGGATTGATACGCGGCCATGCCGAACGTCACCGTCCGCTTGCGCCGTTTCCTCCTGTCCGCTGCCGTAATGGCGGTTGCCTTGCCGCATGGCGCGTGGGCGCAAACGGTCGACAACATCGTGACACGCCCAGTCGGTTCAGAAGCCGAGCCGCTGAAGACGAACCGGCCTCCCGAAGGAACGCAGCCTTCGAGTGGCCTCGGCGTGTTGGACCGCATGGGCGCAAAGCTTCCCGACCTGCCGCCTGAAAAGCAATACAAAGGCCCGGCCGACGCGGCTTATGGTGCCTATCAGCGGGGCTATTATCTGACGGCAATGCAATTGGCCCTGCCTCGTGCGCAGCTTGGCGATCCCGCAGCGCAGACGCTGATTGCCGAACTGCAGTTTAACGGGCTTGGCGTGCGCCGCGATCTTAAGAGTGCGGCGTTCTGGTACGGCAAGGCGGCCGAGGGCGGGGATGCGGCGGCGATGTTCAAATACTCGCTGATCCTGATGGCAGGCGAACTCGTGCCACGCGACAAGAATAAGGCCGATGACTACATGCGCCGCGCCGCCGACAGCGGCAATGCTTCGGCGCAATTCAACTGGGGCCAACTCTTGACGGTCGACCATCCGGGGCCGGACGGACTTAAACTCGCGCTTCCCTATTACGAGAAATCCGCAGAGCAGGGCATAGCCGATGCCCAGTACGCCGTGGCGCAGATCTACTCCGCGCTTCCCGATCTGCCGGCGGACAAAAAGAAGCTGGCGCGCGAATGGCTGGCCCGCGCGGCGCGTGCCGGTTTTGATACGGCGCAGCTCGATCTCGGCATCTGGCTCGTAAACGGCACGAATGGACCACGCGACTTCGTGAACGGATTCCTGTGGCTGAAGCTCGCCGCCAATCGCGGCAACGTCGCGGCGCAGAACAAGCTCGCGCATCTCTACGTCAATGCGCTCGGAACTGCGCCGGACCCGGTCGAGGCGGCGAAATGGTACGTGCTGTCCCGCCGGGCCGGGTTGCCGGATCCCGAGCTCGAGGACTTCTTCCTCGGCATCGAGGACACCCAGCAAAAGCAGGCGATCGACCGGGCGAACAAGTTCCGGCGCTTGCCTTAGCTTTTAGAACAGCGCATCGGCGAAGAGATCCTCATCATCCGCTGGCTTGGCGGCTTCGGGCGCGGCGGCAGTCGGTGCCGTCTCTTCCGTTGCGGGAATGATGCCACGGTGAACGTTGCGTTCCTGAACCATCGTGTAGAGTTTGAAGATCTTGCGATCGAGGGGTTCAACGAGCTCCGCGAGGTCGGAAATATCTGCGACCTCCGCACCAGCCGTCTCCTCGAGCACACTTGCGCAACGGGCCAGCACCTCGCCCAGATCATGCTGGAAATCGAGTTTGCCGATCATCAGGTTGATCTTGTTTGCCACTTCGCGGCCATGTTCGGCGAGGACCTTCAGTTCCTCTTCCATGAGATTGGCGGCGGACCGGATGGTACCGACGGCCGATGTCAGGCTTTCGCCAAGGCCACCCGAGCTTGCGTCTGACGCTGGCGCGATCTTGCCGGCAGCCGCTTCAAGCGCTGGCAGGCCGTTGACGATCGCGTCCGCCGAGTCGTCGAGCTTGCCGGCAAAGATGCGCAGCTCGGCGGTGACGACGTTGATCGATTTGCCTGCCTCACCGAGGCGGCTGCAGCGCAAGTTCGTGTTCAGCGCCATGTAGTTGATATCGGTCTTGACAGCGCGGATATTGCCGATCGCTTCGAGCAATTTCGCAGCCGTTCCGAGTGTCGAATGGCTGACCTGATCCGCCTGGCGGCTTGCGGTATCGACCTGCATGACGATCTCATGTGCGGCTGAAACACTCGATTCCAGCGCCCGCATGACGTTGCCGCCGGCATCGCCGCTCTGCCCGCTCATCTGATCGCGGAGCTTCAGGATCTCCTGCGTATCATGGCCGAAGCTCGCAATCGTCTTGATGACGCTGCCGGATTCCCGATGGAAGTCCCGGCACATGTCGTCCATCTGGGCCGCCGTCAAATGGCTGATGACGTTTTCGAGCCGCTTACGCTGATCCGGATTGAGTGCCTTGCCCTCGCCGTTTTCGAGGAACTCTTCGAGAAGAGTGAATGTGCTCTGCACATGCTCAATGCGCTGCCGGGTGATATCGCCGATCTGCAGCGCGGAAAGCGTCGAAGCGACCTTGCTCTGCACGCCGCGCGCAATGGCTCCAACATCGCGGGCTATCACGCCGAGATTCTGGCGATGTGCCGCGATCCTCTGCGCATCGTCATGCAGCGCCTTGGCGACCGCCGGCACCGTCTCGGCATACCCCTTGGAGACGGCGGCACCAAATGCAAGCGCTGTTTTTACCTCCTTTTCGAGGATGTCCAGGTGGGCCGCGAAACGATTGACCTCGTCGGTTCCGGAGTAGATGCGCTCGAGAATTTCCTGCGCAAAGCCGTCGAATTCGGCAAGGCCGGCACCGGTGATCTTCACGGTGACGGCGAAGGTGCGCAGATAGCGCATCGTCTCCTGCATATCGGCTACGTGTTTACGCAGGCCGGTGCCCGTTTCGGCAAGCGAGGCGAGCGCTTGCTGGCGGGCATCTTCTGCCGCCGGCAGAGCGGTGAGATTGGAGACCGTCGCGTTCAGGTCGGCGCCTGCATCACTCGACTCATTGCTGTCGAGCGACTTCGTAATCGCGTCGAGCGAATTCAGCAGACGGTTCAAGACATCCATCACCGAAAGCAGCACGGCGCCGCCTTCCAGGAACCGTTCCTCGACCTGACTGCGGGCGGTCTCGAGCGTCTCTCCAACGCTCGAAGCCGAAGTCAATAACGCCGCCCGTGCCGTCCCCCTCGCGTGTGTCACGTCTGTCCCTTTACTTAGAATAGAGGCAAGTTCTGTTCTATTTCTACGGGCAGGATGGAAACGACCGGTAAACACGCAGGACTCGCGGACGTTGTGATTAACGGGAGGTTAAGAAAACAAACGTTCTTGTCAGGCGAACTTCGTGGCGGTCAACTAATGGATTGAAAAAGCTCAGTTTCGTCAAAGCTGAACGAGTCTCATTATAACTTATCCCCGATGAAAATTCAGGGAGTCGGGACTCGCCTGAATTGCGCTTTCATACAACCCCTGTTTACCCGCGGTTAAGCCTGTCGTGAGAGTCCTTATAGGGTCGTAAAGTATTTCTCCCGATCAGGAGGCTTAATTGGAGCCGCAAGAAGAATTTTATAAATATATTTCTGTATCAAATACATTAAATATAAGAAATATAGCAGAAATAAACGCAAGTATTGTTGCTGCGTTAAGTAACAATAGCTCCATCGTCATTAAGATCGAGGAAGGGCTCGATGCGGATCTGAGCTTCGTCCAGCTCGTCGAATCTGCTCGCCGTGAAGCCAAAGCACAAAACAAGAAAGTTTCGCTGGCGGCTCCGGCTGCGGGCTCGGTCCTGAAGGTTCTCGAGCGCGCCGGTCTCATCGAAGCGTTCGATCGCGAAGACGCAAAGTTCTGGTTGCATAAAGAGGTTACAGCATGAGCGCCAACATTCTGACAGTCGACGATTCCGCCAGCATCCGCCTGACGACCAAGGTCACGCTCACCAATGCCGGCTACACCGTAACGGAAGCGGTCAACGGGGCTGAAGGGCTTGCGGCGGCAAAAGGCGGTCAATTCGACCTCATCGTGACCGATCTCAACATGCCGATCATGGACGGCCTGACGATGATCGAGGAACTGCGCAAGCTTCCGGCGCATACCGGTGTTCCGATCATCTTTCTCACCACCGAGTCCGATGCCGATCTGAAAGCGCGCGCGAAAGCAGCGGGCGCCACCGGTTGGCTGACGAAGCCCTTTGATCCCGACAACCTCGTGAAGATCGTCAAGAAGGTTTTAGGACGATGAGCGCGCTCGATCCGGTTGCAGTCTTCCGCATGGAAGCGGCCGAGTGCCTCGAAGCAATCGAGGCAGGTCTTCTTGATCTCACTCATCAGCTTGACGACAAGAATCTTGTCGATGCCGTCTTCCGCGGGCTTCATACGCTCAAGGGCTCCGGCGCGATGTTCGGTTTCGAGGCGCTTGCCGCTTTTACCCACCATTGCGAAACTGCGTTCGATCGCGTCCGCAAGGGCGAAGTGCCGGCAACGGCCGAACTGGTCGCCGCCGTCCTCGCCGCGCAGGACCACATGCGTGCGCTGGTGGACCAGCCGGATGCCGATCACGGCGATACCGGACAGAAGCTCCTTGTGCAGTTGCAGGCAGCGGTCGGCAGTCACGCGGGCGCAAAGGCGACCGTAGTCGCGCCGGCGGCTGCCAAAGCCGTACCGCCCGCAGCAAAGAAGAAGAACAACTGGCGCATCCGCTTTAGCCTTCCATCGAATGCCATGGCCAATGGCACCAATCCGCTCGGCCTGCTGGACGAACTGCGTGATCTCGGTGAATGCACCGTGCGCGCTAATACGGCTGCGATCCCTCCGCTGTCCGAGCTTTCTCCGACCGAGCTCTACATCTCGTGGGAAGTCATGCTGAGCACCGAACACGATCGCTCGGCAATCGATGATGTTTTCATTTTCGTCATGGACGACATGGAGCTCGAAGTCGTTGATGTCGCTGCGCCCGCCGAGGTCGTGTCCGAAGTCGAGACGCCTGCCGCCACGGTAGTTGCCGCCGCCGAACCGGTCCCGCCGCCCGCGCCTGTGCCCGCCTTCAAACCGGTCGAGGCCGTCCCTGCAAAGCGGGAGGCGGCTGCTCTGGCCGATGGCCGCCAGGCCAAGGCGCAGGAGAACGTCCGCGTTCCAGCCGAGCGGCTGGACGAACTTATGGACCGCGTCGGCGAGCTTGTCATTGCCCAGTCGCGCCTCAGCCAGCTCGCAAGCTCCAGCGCCGACATAGCCCTTCGCTCCGTCTCCGAAGAGATCGAGCGCCTTTCCGGCGAATTGCGTGACACGATGATGGTGTTGCGCATGGTTCCCGTCGCAACTCTCTTCTCGCGCTTCCGCCGCCTCGTTCACGATCTCGCCCGCGAAACCGGCAAGGTCATCGAGCTGGTGACGGAAGGAGAAAGCACCGAAGTCGACAAGACCGTCATCGAGCGGCTCGCCGATCCTCTGGTCCATCTCGTCCGCAACTCGATCGACCATGGTCTGGAAACACCTGGCGACCGCCTTGCCGCCGGTAAACCAGAGGCAGGCACCGTGACGCTCTCGGCCCGCCAGTCAGGCGGCGAGGTTATCATCTCCATCAAGGACGACGGCCGCGGCATCAACCGCGACCGGGTGCGTGCCAAGGCGGAATCGTCTGGTCTCATCGCCCCCGGGCAGCAGCTTTCGGATTCCGAACTGCTGCAGCTCATCTTTGCTCCGGGCTTCTCGACGGCGGCGACGATCACCAATCTCTCCGGCCGTGGCGTCGGCATGGATGTCGTCAAGAAGACCGTCGAGGCGCTTCGCGGCACGATCGATATTGTCAGCGTTCCGGGCGAGGGCTCCGAAGTGTCGCTCCGCATTCCGCTGACGCTCGCCATCATCGATGGTCTGCTCGTCCGCGTCGGTTCGGGCCGCTATGTGATCCCGCTCTCGGCGGTCGAGGAATGCCTCGAACTGTCGCTGGAGGAGGATCTGCGCTCGCGCGGCCGCAGCTTCATCTCGCTGCGCGACAGCCTCGTGCCGTTCCTTCGCCTGCGCGATCTCTTCCGCACCGGCACCAAACCGGACGTGCACCAGAAGGTCGTCGTCATCTCGACAGGTACGGAACGCGTCGGCCTAGTCGTCGACCAGATCATCGGCGATCACCAGACGGTCATCAAGTCGATGTCGAAGCTGCATCACGACGTGGCGACCTTCTCCGGCGCCACCATTCTCGGCGACGGCAGCGTTGCCCTCATTCTCGACGTCGGACATCTCGTGGCCGCCGGTCAACAACAGGAGGCGCAATTGCGGGTAGCAGGATGAGCGCAGCAGCAGAGAAGATCAGCCATCATTGGAACTATGCCGAAGAAGTCGAAGTTCTGACCTTCGACATGAACGGCGAGACTTTCGCGCTCGAAGCCGTCATCGTCCAGGAAATCCTGGATCTGCTTCCGGAAACCGCGGTGCCCGGTGCCCAGCCATTCGTCGCAAGCGTCATCAATTTCCGCGGCAAGGTCATTCCGCTTGCCGATCTTCGTCTCGCCTTCGGCATGGAGGCAACCGAAGCGACGATTGATAGCCGCATCATCGTCATCCAGATCGATCTGCAGGGTGAGCAGACGCTTGTCGGTCTGAGGACCGACAAGGTGAATGAAGTCACCACGCTTGCAAAGTCCGCGAGCGAAGCGCCGCCAAGCGTCGGCATGCGCTGGCGCGCAGACTACATCAATTGCCTGGTCAAGCGGGGCGGCGAATTCATCATCCTCCCCAATCTTCAGGCGATTTTCTCTTCGAAGCACGAAGCCGCCGGCGCGGGAAACTAATCCCGGACAGGCAAAGAGGTGTTTAAAATTATGCGATTGACGATCAAGACAAAGTTAGTGGCGGCGTTTTCGCTCATTATCGTGATGATGATGGGTACGGCCGCATATGGCATTATCAGCCTTTCCGGGCTCAATACCGCAATCAGTAACGTGCTTTCCGGCCCGGCCCTGCGCCTCGAACTGGCGCAGCAGATCAACATCGGCGAGCTGCAGGCCATCCGCCAGCAGAAGAACCTATTGATGGCAGCCGATCAGGCAGCAATGGAAGCTGCGATCACCAATGGTGACGCCGGCCGCGCCGATTTCGAAAAGGCGCTCTCGCAAGCCGAGGCGATCTCCACCGAGGACGGCAAGCCGCTCTGGGCCAATATCCGCCAGCTGTCGGTGGCCTTCTACCAGTCCGACGACGAGATCCGCCAGCTGATGCGCGCCGGCGACCGGGCAGGCGCAAACAACATCTCCTCGACGGTTGCCCGCAAGGCGGCGACCGATATCGACAACGCCGTCGAGGCCATCACGAAACTCGAGAAGTCCCAGCTCGACGTCGCCGACGACGATGCCGAAGCGGAGTACCAGCAGACACGCCTTTTCATGATCAGCGTCGTCGGCGCCGCCTTCCTCATGGCAGCTGTAACGGCCTTCTGGATTGCAAGCACGATCAGCAAGGGGCTCTCCCGCGCCAACACGGTCGTCCGCGAGGTTTCCGAAGGCGACCTGACCAAGATGGCCGAGATCACCAACCGCGACGAAATCGGTGAACTTCTCGGAAACGTCAACATCATGATCGAACGCCTCCGCGGCGTCGTTGGTGATGCCTTGTCGGCAGCCGACAACGTCTCCTCGGGTAGCCAGGAACTGTCAGCAAGCTCCGAGCAGGTCTCGCAAGGGGCGACCGAACAGGCAGCTTCTGCCGAGGAAGCATCGGCTTCGATGGAGCAGATGGCAGCGAACATCAAGCAGAACGCCGATAATGCCGCCCAGACGGAAAAGATCGCCCGTCAGTCGGCCAAGGACGCGGAAGCTTCCGGCGACGCCGTCAACCGTGCGGTCGATGCCATGCGCACGATCGCCGAGAAGATCGGCATTGTCCAGGAAATCGCCCGCCAGACCGACCTGCTCGCTCTGAACGCTGCCGTCGAAGCTGCCCGTGCAGGCGAACACGGCAAGGGCTTTGCGGTCGTCGCGTCGGAAGTGCGCAAGCTTGCCGAGCGCAGCCAGTCGGCTGCCGCCGAGATCAGCTCAATGTCGAGCGACACCGTCAAGGCAGCCCGCGACGCCGGCGAAATGCTCGGCCGTCTGGTTCCGGATATCCGCAAGACCGCGGAACTGGTTTCGGAAATCAGCGCTGCCTGCCGCGAACAAGACATCGGCGCCTCGCAGATCAACGAGGCCATCCAGCAGCTCGATAAGGTGACCCAGCAGAATGCCGGCGCCTCCGAAGAGATGTCGGCAACCTCCGAAGAACTGGCAGCACAGGCTGAAGAACTCCAGGCTTCGATCGCCTTCTTCAAGGTCGATACGGCCGGGTCTAAGAAGGTCGCCGCTCACAAGGCTCCAGCGAAGACTCCTGCAAAAGTCATCAATGCTCCCATTCGCAAGGCATCGCAGGATGTCTCGCACGTCGGCCGTAGCCAGTCCGTCTCCGCCCAGCAGGCACGCGCCAAGGGCTTTGCCTTGGACATGTCGATGGGTGGGCCGGACGCCGGTGACGACGACTTCCGCGAAAGCGCCTGATCAATGAAATGCCGCGGCTGGTTTTGCCAGTCGCGGCATTGATGATGCCCAACGGATGTTGACGTTGGAGGCGTGGCTGGCTCTGCCACTCGCTCACGCAAGAGTAGATGCAAGGCTCTTCATTCCACAATGCGAACCGCTCGCGCACTCAGAAAACCGGTTGGGATGACACCGGTCTTTCTAAAATACCCAAGGGGCTACTCATGCGTCTAACGATCAAATTAAAGCTGGCTTTGGTCTTCGCCGCGGTCATTTTGCTTAGCGGATTGATGGCGGGTCTTGCGATCTACAATCTTTCGTCGCTGAATTCCGAGATCACAAAGATGATCGCGGAGCCGATCAACGATTTGAAAAACGTCTCCGCGCTCAGCGACATGCTCAATAACAGCGTCCGGGCCGAAAAGAATGCGGTCCTAAATAATAATCCTGCCGAGATCGCCGAGTTCGTTCAGGCAATGCTCGACCATCAGAACGGAATCGAAGATCTGACCGTAAAGCTCGAAGCTTCCGCTGATCCGGATGTGCGGACACAGGCCGGTCAATTCAGGGCAGTCTACGAACAATACGTGCCTATCCAGAAACGAATTGCCGACCTGGCAACGCAGAACACCGCCGAGTCGAATTCCGAGGCCTCCGGATTGACGATGAAGCAAGGCCGCGAGCTCATGGACAAAGCTCTCAAGGTCATGGAGGACATGCGGGACACGATTTCCGGCGACGTCAACGAAACCGATCAGGCGACCGACGCTCAGTATGCCAACTCGCGACTCCATCTCGTTGCCATTACCGTCTTGCTTATCGTGTTCTCGGTCGGTTGCGCCACCTGGATTTCGCTCAATATCTCCCGTGGCCTGAGGCGTGCCGTCAATCTGGCCGACGCCGTCAGCATCGGCGATCTGGATCAGAGTATCGAGCACAAGAGCAACGATGAAATCCGCGATCTGGTCGCCTCCATGACGAAGATGACGGATAACCTGCGCAATACCGCAGAGATCGCGAACCAGATCGCCAACGGCGACCTGACGGCGTCTCCGAAGCCGCTTTCGGACAAAGACGTTCTTGGCATCGCTCTTGAACAAATGGTCGAGCGCCTGCGCGGCGTCGTCGCCGATGCGATTTCGGCCGCAGAGAACGTTTCTGCCGGTAGCCAGGAACTGTCGGCAAGCTCCGAGCAGGTCTCCCAGGGTGCGAGCGAGCAGGCAGCCTCAGCCGAAGAGGCCTCCGCTTCGATGGAGCAGATGGCCGCGAACATCAAGCAGAATGCCGACAACGCGGCGCAGACCGAAAAGATTGCCCGCCAGTCCGCCAAGGACGCCGAGACGAGCGGCGACGCGGTCAAGCGTGCAGTCGATGCCATGCGTACGATCGCCGAGAAGATCGGCATCGTTCAGGAAATCGCCCGCCAGACCGACCTGCTCGCTCTGAACGCGGCGGTCGAAGCTGCCCGTGCTGGCGAACATGGCAAGGGCTTTGCGGTCGTCGCGTCGGAAGTGCGCAAGCTTGCCGAGCGCAGCCAGTCGGCGGCAGCCGAGATCAGCTCGATGTCGGGCGATACCGTCAAGGCGGCCCAGGAAGCTGGCGACATGCTTGGCCGCTTGGTGCCGGATATCCGCAAGACCGCTGAACTGGTTTCCGAAATCAGTGCCGCTTGCCGCGAACAGGATATCGGCGCCTCGCAGATCAACGAGGCCATCCAGCAGCTCGACAAGGTGACCCAGCAGAACGCCGGTGCCTCCGTCGAGATGTCGGCAACCTCCGAGGAACTGGCAGCACAGGCCGAAGAACTGCAAGCCTCGATCGCCTTCTTCAAGGTTGATACGGCAGGACCAAAGAAGGCCGGTATTCACAGGGCGTCGGCTAAAACCTCTGGCAAGCTCGTGGAGACTCCGGCTCGCAAGATCGCGCAAGACCACGCTGGCCGTGGCCAGTCCGTTTCTGCGCAGCAGGCACGCGCCAAGGGCTTCGCACTGGATATGTCGATGGGTGGCCCGGACGTGGGTGATGAAGACTTCCGCGAAAGCGCCTGAGCGCTCCGTTGGAACTGAGATTGCCGCGGACTCCTGGTCCGCGGCCTGAAATGCCCAACGTGTGTATGCGTTGGTATCGCAATCGGCGGGTTTCCCCGTACTGTGAAATGGTTGCCAGGATCTCAGGCGATCCCTCCCAGCCATGGTGCGGTGCATTGGAGCCCTCTACCGGCAGGTAGGTCAACGTCCGCAGTCCGGCGCGCTGCGGTTGGAGAGCCGATCGCGAGATTGTGGCGAGCTGGCAGACGGCGGACCTCAAGCGAGCGACGATGATCTCATGAGGGGTAGATGTTCTTCGAGCCGATGCGCCGGAAACCAGCGGGGCGGTGCTCCCACCGCCAGCTGAAATAAAGGATTCTCCAAATGCGCTTTACGATCAAAGCCAAAATGACAATGGCCTTCGGGCTGCTGATTGCTGTGACCATTGCCTGTGCTGCGTTCGGTATGCGGGGCGCGAGCATGGTCGCATCGATGCAGAACGATCTCCTCACCGGCCCGGTACGCCAGGACGGCTACGCTTCCAATCTCGCCCGAGCATTCGACTCGTTAAATCTGGCCGAGAGCGATCTTCTGCTGGCCACGACTGCGGAGCGGACGCAGCAGGCGGTCGAGGGCATCAAGCAACAGCGCAAAGCGTTCGAAGACGCGCTTGCGCTCGGGAAGGACAGCGCGGCTGACGAGCTCAAGCCAAAGTGGCAGGCCATCGCCGATTTTTGGAGCGATTACGCTCGCCTGAACGACAAAATTAGGGAGCTTGCGCTTGCCGGTCAGCGCGACCAAGCCGTTGAAGTCGACCAGACCGAAGGCGGAGCTGCTGCCGAAAAGCTTGACGGGCTGACGGAATCGCTCGCGGGCCTGACGCGCAAAGCGATCAGCGCAGGCGATGAGGCGGCTGACGCGGCATTCGGCAGCACATTCAACATGTTGATTGTCATTGCAGCCGTTGGCGTGGCCCTGTCTATCGCGACGGCGCTGTGGATTGGCATCGATATCATGCGCGGCCTGTCGAAAATTCGTGCCGCCGCCAACGCCGTTGCCATTGGCGATTTGGAGCAGACGATCGAAGTTCGTACGAATGATGAGATCAAGGATCTCGTCGATACGATGAACGGCATGACTGCCAATCTCCGCCGCACTGCGGATGTGGCAAACAGCATCGCGGCAGGCGATCTCTCGATCGACCCGAAGCCGCTTTCGGAGAAGGACGTGCTCGGCTTCGCCATGCAAAGCATGGTGACGAACCTGCGTACGACAGCCAACATCGCCGACCAGATCTCGAACGGCGACCTGACGGTCTCTCCGACGCCGCTCTCCGACAAGGATGTGCTTGGCATCGCTCTCGAGCAGATGGTCGAACGCCTGCGCGGCGTCGTCGCCGATGCGATTGCGGCCGCCGAGAATGTGTCGTCTGGCAGCCAGCAACTGTCGGCAAGCTCCGAGCAGGTCTCTCAAGGGGCGACCGAACAGGCAGCCTCGGCTGAAGAGGCTTCCGCTTCGATGGAGCAGATGGCCGCCAACATCAAGCAGAACGCCGACAATGCGGCACAGACCGAAAAAATCGCTCGCCAGTCCTCCAAGGACGCCGAGGCAAGCGGCGAAGCCGTCGCCCGTGCGGTCGATGCGATGCGTACGATCGCCGAGAAGATCGGCATCGTTCAGGAAATCGCCCGCCAGACCGACCTGCTCGCTCTGAACGCCGCTGTCGAGGCAGCCCGTGCCGGCGAACATGGCAAGGGCTTTGCGGTCGTCGCGTCGGAAGTGCGCAAGCTTGCCGAACGCAGCCAGTCGGCGGCGGCGGAAATCTCGTCCATGTCGAGTGATACGGTGAAGGCTGCTGCCGATGCCGGCGACATGCTCGGCCGTCTGGTGCCGGATATCCGCAAGACCGCCGAACTGGTCTCCGAAATCAGCGCGGCGTGCCGCGAGCAGGATATCGGCGCTACGCAGATCAACGAAGCGATCCAGCAACTCGACAAGGTGACCCAGCAGAATGCCGGTGCCTCCGAAGAGATGTCGGCAACTTCCGAAGAGCTCGCCACGCAGGCCGAAGAACTGCAGGCCTCGATCGCCTTCTTCAAGATCGAGACCTCGGGCAATCGCGGGAGCCGCACGCCAGCTGCCAAAATGACTGTCCGCAGCCCGGCCACTGCAGCCCCTCGCAAGCCTGCTGGTAAGGCTCCGGCAGCCAACAGCGTCTCCGCCCAGCAGGCGCGGGTGAAGGGTTTTGCTCTCGATCTATCCATGGGCGGTCCCGATGACGGCGACGCCGATTTCAAGGAAAGCGCATAAAGATGGCTACAACGTCCCTGGAAGCTCAGTTCGTGACCTTCAGCCTCGGCGAGGAAACTTTCGCCGTGCCGGTGGAGGTTGTGCGGGAAATTCTCGACTATGCGGAAGCCTTCAAGATTCCGAACGGTCCTGATTACCTGCTCGGCCTTCGCGATGTGCGCGGCCAGGGCGTTCCGACGATTGACCTTAGGCTAAAGCTCGGCCTGTCGAAGACAGTGCCTACCTCGCATACGCGGGTGCTCGTGCTCGACATTCCGATGGAAAACCGCACGCTGACGCTCGGTCTTGTCGCCGATCGTGTCTTCGAGGTCACGCCTTTCCGGCGTGACCAGATCGAGCAGGCGCCGGACATCGGTGTTCGCTGGCGGTCCGATTACATTGCGGGCGTCGTGCGCCGCGAAAACGGCTTCGTCGTCATCGTCGATCTCGCGCGGCTCCTGTCGCGCGAGGACGCTTCCGTATTGCAATCGGCGGCCTAGCGCCGCCACCTCGGAGTAGTTCATGAGTATGGCAGCGGTGCAAGCCGGCGACCGGATCAGCAAGCGCAATTTCGATATGCTTGCCCGGTTCATTTACGACTACAGCGGTATCAAGATGCCGCCGACAAAGCTGACGATGCTGGAGGGCCGGTTGCGCCGGCGGCTTCGCGCGACGAACCATTCGACGTTCGACGACTATTGCGATTTCCTCTTCGATGATGGCGGACTGGAACAGGAGGCGATCTATCTGATCGACGTCGTCACGACGAACAAGACGGACTTCTTCCGCGAAGCGAGGCATTTCGACTTTATGCAGGCGGTGGCGTTGCCGGCGCTGGTAAACAGCGGCATTCGCACCATCCGCACCTGGAGCTCCGCCTGCTCGACAGGCGCTGAACCCTATACGATGGCAATGGTGCTTGCCGAATTCACCGAAGCGCGCCACGACCTGAAGTACAGTATTCTCGCGACCGATCTCAGCACGGATGTGTTGCAGACGGCCCGCAGGGGCATATATCCGCAGGACCTCGTCCAGCCCGTTCCTCACGATCTGCAGCGGAAATACGTGATGACCGCCAAGCAGTCCGGGCGAGGCGAAGTACGGATTTCGCCGAAGCTGCGCAGCAAAGTCGGCTTTGCGCGCCTGAACCTGATGGATGAGAAATATCCCGTCGGCGATCTCATGCAGATCATCTTTTGCCGCAACGTTCTCATCTATTTCGACAAGCCGACGCAGCAGGGCGTCTTAAGCCGGTTGTGCGATTGCCTGGCAAAAGGCGGCTACATGTTCATCGGCCATTCGGAATCGATCACTGGTTTCGACTTGCCGTTGAAGCAGGTGTCCAATACCGTTTTCCAGAAGACCTGAAGCAGAGGCGAGATGGGAAAGAAAGTCCGCGTTCTAATCATCGACGACTCCGCTAGCGTGCGCCAGACGCTGACCCGTGTTTTGCAAGAGGACCCGGACATCGAAGTCATGGGTGTCGCGAGTGATCCTTTCATGGCTGCGCGAAAGCTGCAGGAGGATGTCCCGGACGTCATCACGCTCGATGTGGAAATGCCGCGCATGGACGGCATCACCTTCTTGCGCAAGCTGATGTCCCAGCATCCCATCCCGGTTGTCATGTGTTCGTCATTGACTGAGGCTGGTTCCGAGACGCTGATCCAAGCGTTGGAGGCTGGTGCCGTCGATATCATCCTGAAGTCGAAGATCGGCGCGGCGGACAGTCTGGCCGATGACGCAATCCGCATCCGCGAGGTGGTAAAGAGTGCTTCGTATGCGCGGCTGCCTGCGACGCGCCGTGCCGCAGGGACGATCCGCTCGGCGTCGGCAGAAGGACCTGCAAAGAAACTGACGGCGGATGCAATGCTTCCACCGCCGACCGGCCGCGCGATGGCGAAGACGACGGAAATGGTGGTCTGCGTCGGCGCATCGACCGGCGGAACAGAGGCTCTTCGCGAATTCCTGGAAGCGCTGCCTGCCAATGCGCCGGGAATGGTCATTGTCCAGCACATGCCGGAAAAGTTCACGGCGGCGTTCGCCAAGCGTCTCAATGGTCTCTGCGAGGTGGAAGTCAAGGAAGCGGCGGATGGCGATCCGGTACTTCGCGGTCACGTGCTGATCGCTCCCGGCGACCGGCACATGCTTTTGGAACGGCGGGGCGCACGCTACCATGTTTCCGTCAAGACCGGTCCGCTGGTCTCGCGGCATCGCCCGTCGGTCGACGTGCTCTTCCGTTCCGCTGCGCGGGCTGCCGGTTCGAACGCGATGGGCATCATCATGACGGGTATGGGCGATGACGGTGCGCGTGGCATGCTCGAGATGCATGAGGCCGGCGCTTACACGGTCGCGCAGGATGAGGCGAGCTCGGTTGTCTTCGGCATGCCGAAGGAAGCAATCGCCAAAGGCGGCGTGGATCGCATTTTACCGCTCGACCAGATCGCTCGCGAAGTATTGCTAACCCAGCAGAAGTTCTGAGCTTCATCGCGCAGTTCGAGACCGGTGAGCCTCGACGGCAATTCCGGCCGGAAGGTCCGCCGATCTCGCCATGCCTGGTTCCCCTTGAAATTTGCCCGATTTTGTGGTCTTGAGGCCGCCAACCTTTTTATGAGCGCTGCCGTTTCCGGCGATCAGGGACTTTCCCCCTGACAGCGCATCCCGTCCAGTTCCAAGGAAAATGCCCCGATGGCCCGTTCTGCTCTTCTCAATGTCATGGTTCAGGCTGCCATCAAGGCAGGAAAGTCGCTGGGGCGTGATTTCGGGGAAGTGCAGAACCTGCAGGTGTCTGTGAAGGGCCCGGGCGATTTCGTGTCCAACGCCGACCGGAAGGCCGAAAAGATCGTCAAGGACGAACTGCTGAAGGCGCGGCCGACCTATGGCTTCCTTGGCGAGGAGAGCGAAGAGATCAAGGGCACTGACGGCGCCCATCGCTGGATCGTCGATCCGCTCGATGGCACGACCAATTTCCTGCACGGCATTCCGATGTTTGCCGTGTCGATCGCGCTCGAGCGCAACGGCGAAATCGTCGCCGGCGTCGTCTTCAATCCGGCGACTGACGAGCTCTACACGGCGGAGCGCGGCGGCGGGGCGTTTCTCAACGATCGTCGTCTGCGCGTCGGCGCCCGCCGCGTGCTTTCGGATTCCGTCATCGGCTGCGGCGTGCCGCATCTCGGCCGTGGCAATCACGGCAAGTTTCTTGTCGAGCTTCGTCATGTCATGGGCGAAGTGGCCGGCATTCGCCGCATGGGCTCGGCCGCGCTCGATCTTGCTTACGTTGCCGCCGGTCGCTTCGACGGTTTTTGGGAAACGGGGTTGTCTCCGTGGGATATCGCAGCCGGCATCCTGCTCATCCGCGAAGCGGGCGGCTATGCGACTGACTGGAACGGTGGGACGGATATTCTTGATACCGGCGCGCTCGTCGCCGGCAACGAGTATATTCACAAGGCTCTGATGGAAACCATCAAGCGCCCGATACCTACGAAATGACGTCGGCGAAAACTGGCTGTTGTAAAGACACGGTTTTCTCTTTGCGCATACTTCAATTCGGCACAATGTTGCTCTAGTCTCCGGCTGCAAGCAATCCGGAGGCTGCGCAACGATGGAAAATGTGAATGCGGCGGAGTTCGGCTCGACCGAAAAACCGAGCGGCAATTATGTCTACAAGCTCTCCAGTCCGATGCCGTTTCTCTGGACGATGCTGCTTTTTCTTGTCATCGTCGGTTTCATCGCCGCCATTCTTTTCCGGCAGGCGCAGTCAGCCTTCATGCACAATCCGGGCCTCAACGGCCTGATTCTCGGCGTCCTTGCTGTCGGGATCATCCTCGTCTTCAGCCACGTGCTGTCACTTCGTCCGGAAGTGCGGTGGTTCAATTCTTTCCGCGCAGCCGGTAGCGCAGACAAGGTCAACCGCAATCCGAGACTGCTTGCGCCGATGCGCGCGCTGATCGGCAATCGTAAGTCGACGGCGGCACTCTCGACCACTGCGCTACGCTCCATCCTGGACTCGATTGCCACGCGCCTCGATGAATCCCGCGATACGTCGCGTTATCTCATTGGCCTTCTGG
>NZ_JBNDHT010000121.1:0-22091 GCF_056755115.1 Rhizobium sp. SVR5-2C
CTGGAAGGCCGTGACCGGCGCGCACGCCTGATTTCACTGCTTGACGCCATCCTCGATCATGGATGAAACAATGTGACATCCCCCCCCGCGGCCTTCGCGTCAATGTTCAAACGAAGTTTCGGTTGCACGCCACGCGAAATTGCTCGTCAACCCTAGAGGGGCCAAATAGCCGGTGTTTTCTTATATCGAGCCAGAGCGGGATGGGGTTGCAGCAAAACTTGCAAAGGCCGCCAAAAGACAACCCCGGTGAGGAACGCGTGGGCGTATAGAGGGTAACGCGTTAGAGCAGCATTCGGCCCGAAGGCGCCGCAGCATGAGGCAGCGGCCATTCGCGCGACATCGTCCAACCAGTCGGACATTATGTTCATTACACGCGGCTAGTTTGCCGCGACCCACCGGTCTATTTTAGATTGCCGGGCAACCTACGGCGTAAGGACCGCATGAATGACTGATAGACCCCGCTTGAATGAAACGGCCGTGGGAGTACCTCCCCTCTCGGAGCCCGAGAAGAACATCATCATCGCTGGCGTTCTTCTGTCCATGCTGCTAGCCGCACTCGACCAGACGATTGTTGCCCCGGCCATGCCAACGATCGGCAAGGCACTCGGCCATGCCGATTATCTGCCCTGGGTCGTGACGGGCTATCTTCTGACCGCCACGGCCATGGCGCCGCTTTATGGAAAGATATCGGACGTATATGGGCGCCGCGCGACGATCTTCGCTGCCATCACAATTTTCCTTGCCGGGTCGCTGATCAGTGCGCTGGCGCCAAGCATGCTGGTGCTGATCCTTGGCCGGGTAGTGCAGGGGTTGGGTGGCGGTGGACTCTTCGCGCTCTCGCAAACTGTAATCGGCGACCTTGTTCCGCCTCGCGAGCGTGCGCGTTATGCCGCCTGGATATCGGGAACCTGGGCCGTGGCGAGCGTCGCTGGTCCACTGTTGGGCGGCACCTTTGCCGAGCATTTCCATTGGTCCCTGATTTTCTGGATCAACATTCCGCTCGGACTGGTGGCCCTTGCGGTCATCAACAATCCATTGAAGAAGCTGGCTGTCGCGACCCGTAGGCACAGCATCGATGGCGCCGGCGCGGCTTTGCTGATCACCGCGACGACGCTTCTTTTACTCGCCCTCAACTGGGGTGGCAGCCGTTATTCTTGGCTTTCACCCGTCATTCTCGGGCTGCTCTGTTGTTCCGCGATTTTTTGGTTCCTTTTTTCAATGCGGCTGCGGCATGCTGCCGAACCGTTGATCTCGATCGAGGTTCTGGGCAATCCGATCGTGCGTTACGGCACGCTTGCAATGTTCCTTGGGCAGACCGCGAGCGTTGGTCTTTCCGTTTACATTCCTGTATATGGACAATCGTTCCACGGCCTTTCCGCCAGCGGCTCCGCGATCGTGATGCTCGGTCTGTTGCTAGGCACCGTGGCCGGGGCAACGTTCAGCGGACGCGCGATGCAACGAGTAACACACTACAAAAGGCTTGCGCTTTCCGGATGCGCACTCAGTGTCCTATGCTTAGCCATACTGGCGTTTCTGGCCGGTCGGACGTCGCTGGTTACGCTCGAAATCCTGACGTTCGGCGTCGGTTTCGGCTCCGGCATGACATTCCCAGTCGCGACGATCGCAGTACAGAACGCCGTCGATCAGGCGCATCTCGGCGTTGCCACGGGTGTTTTAACATTCCTGCGCTCGCTTGGGGGAGCCCTTGGCGTTGCCACACTTGGCGCCATCGCCCTTGGCAACGGCCTGCCGCTCGTTGGTGAGGCGATTCAAACCGTCAACGCCACGGCTACTTCGGCATTGCCGTTCACGTATATTTTCATCGCATGCGCCCTTTCGTCAGCAATGTCGTTTCTCCTTTTCCGCCTCATGCCGGAGAAGTCACTCCGCGGCCACGCAGAGAGCGGGATGGCCGTCGCTGTCGAATAGCTCGGAAATCGGCACACTCCTTGGTGCAGCGACAATATACAACCGTAGAGCGGCCCGATATTGCCGACGGCCAGGCAGACCAAGGCGTTGCCCACTCTCGGCCTGCATTGTCATCAAATGGAGCCGTGAGGTGCTATGCAGCCATGGGTGCTTTCGCCACTCGAAAAGTCATCACTTCGATGGCTGTCATGTGGCGGGACCATCGCCGAAATCGCCGCGCTTGAGGCTAAGTCCGTCATGGAAATCGAGCGCAGTCTTGAAGGTGGCCGTCGAAACTCTCCAGTTTCGAGCTTACTTCTTCGTAGCGCGCTGCCCGGTTTGCAATGGGACTTGGCGCCAACTGCGCGAGTTCCATAGGGGCTTATGCCGCAAATTGCGAATAAATCCATTGGCTTAGCCAAAAGAGACGCGGGTCGGCGGTCCGAATTGGTTCAAGGCGGTCGTTTGGGCCATGCCTGCTTAAGAGCGCTCACCTTAGCCTCTTTCTTATCTAAACGACGCCCCGCTTGCCTGAATAGCGGCTAAATCTGCAATCGGAGATTCCTCGGTTATCGAACGCCGGTCGAAGCCTTCGGAACGAAACTGCTGATGGATTGTATCTCGATGCTTCCGATGCCGGTTTGATAGCAGAGCGTGGAGCGCGACCTGGCAATAGATGCGGCCGCCCGTAGCGATCAATGCTCTTGGTGCAGGCTCAGCAAGGCAGATTTTTCATTCCGTTCAGAGCCCAATTCCCAAGGTAGAGGCGGAGTGAAGAATGCAACGAGATAATCGATGAATGTCCGGACCTTCGCCGATACGTGATGTGTTGGCGGATAGATTGCGGAAATGGTGTACGGCGGCTGGGTGAAACTTGGCAGCGCTGGAACCAGTTTACCTTGGCGAAGTGCCTCGGCCGCCAGGAACATAGGCATTGACGTGATCCCCAGGCCGGCAATTGCCATATCTCTCTGCGCCGTGCCGTTGTTTACAACGATACGGCTACGCATCGAGACCGAGATCGGCGGCGCGCCCTTTTCTTTGCCCTCGAATTGCCAGAGCCGGCTGGCATGAACGTAGGCATAATCGATGACGGTATGCTGAGCGAGTTCGGCGACGGTCTTGGGAAGGCCGTGCGCTTCGGCATAAGCCGGGCTGCAACAGACGATTCGAGCGCAATCGCAGAGTTTTCGCGCCCTCAGGTTTGAATCTCGGAGGTTGCCGATGCGAATTCCGAGGTCATATCCTGCGTGCACGAGATCGACGAGCCGATCGTCATAGTCGACTGCCAGTTCCAGGCTGGGATGACGGCGAGCGAACTCGGCGATCACCGGGCCGAGATATATGGCACCAAATGCCATCGGAGTGGTAATGCGGAATTGACCCCGCAGCGATTGTTCGCCCTGCGCTGACAAATTCTCCGCCGTATGATTGATTTCATTTATGAGGGGGATCATCCGCTCGTAGAATGCGTCACCATGTTCGGTGGGGCGCAACTGACGGGTGGAACGTTGGAAAAGCTCCACGCCGAGCGCCGCTTCCAGATCGCTTATGCGTTTGCTGATCCCCGACTTCGATACATTCATTCGCTCGGCGGCAGACGTGATGCTGCCGCATTCCATCACGCGTACGAACGCCAGGATATCATCGAAACGCCACTTCATTCTTTGATCACAGCCGACACGAATCCCACTCGGATCATTTGATTTTAAGCACTATCCCGGCTTCGGGCGGAGCGAGCATACAGATCAACAGCGTTAATAAAAGGTTGAAAAGTCTGACGCCATGCTCGACCGTCACGACGATGCAATATCCGAGGGATTTCTACGATCTCGTCCGAGTGGATGTCATGGGATTGTGTAACGTCCGGATTGGCCCTCAGAGGCCCAAGCGTCGAAGCTATTCGTCATATTCCTTGAGCTGAAGTGCGGTCTGCGTCTGCAGCGGCGGTCTTCGCCAGGACTGTTTTTTGTTCGATGAGAGCGAACGCCGGTTTCGCCGGCGGTTGGCTTCCGGCGTCGTTGCAAATGGCTAGCATCGTCGCCGCTCGATACTTCCCAAGCCGAGCAATTTTGGCGCCCCGCATCCTGCGAAGCGTTTTTCCGCAGCAATCTAGCCTATGGAGAAAGAAAATGCCTGAGACGAAGAAAGTCGCCTCTGTTCTCACCCCCGACAATCACGCGGTCATTCTGGTCGATCACCAGTATATTCAGCTTCTGGCGGTCCGTTCGCACCCTGTCGAGACGGTCATCAACAATGTTACGATGTTGGCGAAAGCCGCCAAGATTTTTAAGGTCCCAACGCTGCTGACGACCGTCTTTGGCGAACGGCAGGAACTCCTTCCGCAGATTCAGGCGGTATTTCCCGAACAGAAGCCGATCAACCGCACGGGCCTCAATGCCTGGGTTGAACCGGATGTCTACCACTGGGTTCAGAAAACCGGAAAGAAGAAGCTCGTCATGGCCGGTCTCTGGACCGAAGTCTGCCTGAACCTGCCGACTTTGTCGGCACTTGCGGAAGGTTATGAGGTTTATATCGTCACTGATGCATCCGGCGGCAGCAGCAGCGAGAGCCACGAACGCGGTGTCCAGCGCATGCTGCAAGCGGGCGCACGTCCGCTGACGGTCGCGGCCTATCTCAGCGAGCTTCAGTGGGATTGGGCGGGTGAGGAAACCGCTGACGAAGTGTCGAAGCTGTTTGCTGAATTGGGCGGCGGCTTCGGTCAGGCTCTGCGTTGGGAGTGGCAGCTTCTGGGACTCACCTCGAGTGGCGGACATTAATCCCCCAGTCTACGATCGCGCGGCGGTGGACGCCGCGCGATCAGGCGAGGTCGTTGGCTCATGCCGAGAACGACGCAACCTTGGCCGCGATAGCGTCGAAGGCCATAAGAAGCGCCTCTGCGACCTTCAGGCATTAACGGTTTCTTGTCCATGCGCTTCTAAAATCCGCGCTGAACGGTAAGCGGATGGCGTGCAGAGTTCTGCACAAACGGGTTGATGAACGGAGCGGCCTTTTTCCTAGCGGTGAATTTCATCATCGCAATGTCCTTTGCGCTGGCCTTTGCGGTGGTCTCGACCCGCAGCCGGTCGCGGGCCTCAGCTCTCTGGTTTGCCGCAGCTTTTGCCATTGCCTCGCTTTCGGCGCTCTGCGAACTGCTGGTCGCATATGCGCATCCGGCCAAGTTCTGGGCGATCGGGGCATTTGCGAGCGTGCTTGCCGGCATGATTCTGCTCAGGGTCGGCATCGGCGAGCTTTACGGACGCAAGATCGACCCGCTGAAGGCGGTCTGTTTCCTGTTGGGCGGCATCTTCCTCGATCTGCTGATCTACGATCTGCCGCGTGGAACTGCCTTGCACGCTTTTTCCTATCAGACGCCTTTCGCGCTCGTCATCTTTGCGAGCGCGGTTGCCGTCTTATCGTCTACGCGCCGGCTGATGATTGATCGGGCGCTCGGCTGCCTGCTGCTGGTGACCTGTCTACATTTCTTCACCAAGGCAGGTCTTGCGATCCTCGTGGGGGCAGGGACGACCGCAAAGGACTATATCCACACGAACTATGGGTTGATCTCGCAAAGCTCGACCGCCGTGCTCATGGTCGCGGTGGGATTGACACTGCTATCCGTGCTCGTTCTGGAGATCATGGCGGATGAGCGCAGCAATGCGGAAAAGGATTCCCTTTCCGGCCTTGCCAATCGTCTCGGCTTCGAGAACGGCGTAAAGGCCGCCCTGACGCTCGCACCCAACGACCGACATGCGCTGATCCTCTGCGATCTCGACCATTTCAAGAGAATCAACGATACCTTTGGCCATCATGTTGGCGATCTTGTCATCCGGGCATTTGGCGACCTCTTGCGGGCGAACACCGAAAACAGTGCCGTGGTCGGACGTATCGGTGGCGAGGAATTTGCGGTTTTCATGCCAAATACAACGTCGGAGATCGCCGCCTTATTTGCGCAGTTACTGAGAGGCGAGGTCACGGAAATTGCCGTGAGCGAGCTGCCGTCTTCCTTCACTGTGATGGCGAGCTTTGGAGTTGCGGAATTCGCTCCGGGGGAGAAACTTGCCTCTGTCATGCGCACTGCCGATGCCGCTCTTTATGAAGCGAAGCGCTCCGGCCGCAACTGTGTTAAGCAGGCGCGGACAAGAGGTACGGAGCCCGCGGCAATCAAGATCATGAAATGAAAACGGCCGCGCAGTAGGCTGCCTGAGAACTTGGTGACTTGCACTCTCGGCCTACGTCCGCCACGACGGCTAACCATGGCAGGCGTCGCCGAGTGCCGCCATCAGAGCCTGCCCAACGGAATCGACGTTACAACCTCAGCCAAGCTAGAGAATATACCTCTTGTACAAACTACATCGACTGCGGTGCGATCCGCAGTCGACAAAAAGCGGTGATGAAGTTTATTCGGCGTTGCCGGCGATCAGCTTGCGGATTTCGCTGACGACCTCGGGCGAGGTGGCGTAGGCTTCCTTCAGTGTATCGGCCAGCTGCTCGCCGTTGCGGGGGGAGTCGACCTGAAGGCCAAGCCCTTCTGCGTCCGAAATGAACGACGGATCTTTCATCATATCCTCGAAGCCCTTCCGCAGGGCGGCGACGCGATCGGCGGGAACTTCCGGCGGAGTAAGATAGGGACGACCGAAGGCGAGCGGAGCGAAGGCGACCTTCATCAAATCCAGCGTCTTCGGATCGGAGACGAGGTCGTTAGCGAAGGGGGCATCGCCAAGTTTCGGTTCCTTTTCCGTACCAAATTGAACCAGCACGCGCACGCTGCCATCCTTAAGCCAGGTCGGCCGTGTCGCGACGAGCGAGCTATAGAACAGGCTGGGAGCGCCCTGGACCTCTCCACGTTCCATCGCCAGGAAGACCTCGTTCTGGCCCTTGTAGCCGTTGATGATGTCGAGTTTCGTGCCGAGCGCGGCGTTCAGCAGGCGGGCATAGAAGCTCGGCGTCGAGTTGGCGCCGGTCACCCCGACGGTGACGGTCTGCGCCTTCGCATCCTCGATCGTCTTCGCCGGCGAGGTCTTCCAGACGGTCAGCATGCCGGTTTCGACACTCGGCGAGCCGAGCCATTCGAACTTGGTCGCGTCATATTGCGCTTCCTTGGTGCCGTAGAGCGGTTCGAAGGGCGTGTTGTTCTGGACGCCGCCGATGACCGTGCCGTCCTTGGCCGCGATGTTATAGAGGTAGTTCGTGGCGACGATGCCGCCGGCGCCCGGCATGTTCTGGACGATAAGCGTCGGATTGCCGGGAATGTGATCCCCGAGATGGCGGGCGATCGTGCGGGCCAGCGTATCGTAACCACCACCGGCCGAAGAGCTGATGACGACGGTAATCACCTTGCCCTTGTAGAAATCGGCGACGTCGTCCGCGAGTGCCGGGGCGCTGAAACATGCGCCCATGAGAAGGGCGGCGATATATTTGCTGAAGGCTCTTACCATATGTCTATCTCCGTACGCTTGAGGTTGACGATGCAGTTGCGGATGGTCGGCTGCCCTTGAACGCGAGGTAGCCGCCGTCGATGAGAAGGTCGGTGCCGGTCATGAAGGAGGATTCCTCGGATGCGAGGAAGAGGGCGCCGGCGGCAATCTCTTCGACGCGCCCGGTGCGCCCGAGAAGGTGGTTGGGGCCGCGTGCGCGGTTGGCCTCGTCGCGGGATCCGTAGCGGCGCATGGTGCGTAAGGTGTCGATCGCGCCCGGCGAAAGCGTGTTGGCGCGGATGCCGTCGCCGGCGTGATCGACGGCGAGGCATTTGGTGAACTGGATGAGCGCCGCCTTGGTCGTGGAATAGACGGCCCGCCCCGGCGGTCCGACATAGGCGAGCTGGGAAGCAATGTTAACGATCGTTCCGCCGCCGGCCCGGCGCAGATGCCGGATGGCATATTTGCAGGTCAGGAACGCCCCGGTCAGATTGACCGCCAGTGCATTGGCCCATTCGTCGAGATCGAGCATCTCGACGGTGCTGTCCGGCGTGACCGCGGCAGCCGTATTGACGAGCGAGGTCAGCTTGCCAAAACGGTCGACGCAGGCATCGATCGCGGCACGCACCGCTGCCGGATCCCTGATGTCGAGGCGGACGGCATGTGCCTGCCCGCCGCGATCCTTGATGGCCGAGGCGGTCGCGATCGCTGCCTCCTCCCGCATATCGGCGACGAGGATTGCGGCTCCCTCGCTGGCGAAGCGGCAGGCGATCGCCCCGCCGATCTCGCCACCTCCGCCGGTGACGAGCGCAACGCCTCCTTCAAGTGCGTGTCCGGTCATCGCCTCTGCCTCACATCGACGGGATCATGGTGTGCAGGACGGGAACCCAGGTTCCGAGAACTGTCGGGGGCCAAGGGATGGAGAGCAGCCTGTCGAAGACGACGTAGACGAAAATCGCGATCGAGGCGGCATAGATCGCCGTGAGGTAAAGTCGCTCGCGCTGTTCGAGCCACATATAGCCGACGACGAAGAGCGGCACCGTCGGGATGAGGCCGATCAGAGCCATGGAGATCATGAAGCCGACGATCCAGAGGAAGAAGACCGCCGCCCGCAGGAGTACCGTCTTGAGGGGCAGATCGCCCGTATCGGAGCCGAGGTCCATATGGATCTGGTCCCCTTGTTCTTCCTGCATTGCCTTGAGAGGATCGTTCGACGGCACCTTGGCGTCGAAGAAGACCCGGTTCAACAGGCTGATCACGACGAAGAACAGGGCAGCGACACCGACGATCAGCGGGACGATCTTGGCATCGAACGGCCAGGACGAGGCTTCGAAGATCATCGCGCCGAGCAGGCAGATGACCGCGACATAGAAGATATCCGTCGACTTCACCTGGGGCTTCAGATCGCGCAGGCCGAAGCGCATGCTGCCGCTGCGGTAGCCGGCGATGACGGGCCTGAGGAGGCTGATCAGCGCAAGCGCGAAGAGAAGGATGACGACGGGGCGGTAGATCCAGTCTGCCCCGTAGACCCTTAGCGATATGAAAAGATTGGATTCGATCGATGCGCCAAGGACAAAGCCGAGAATCAGCGGCGGGCGCGGCCAACGCATCTGCTTCATGATCCAGCCGACGACGCCGAACAGGAGCAGAACATATAGGTCTCCCCAGTTCCGCGAACCTTCATAGGCGCCGATATAGATGATCGACAGGATGCCCGGCAGGATCAGCGTATAGCGTAGCGTGGCAAGCTTGGCGAACTGTGCGCTGAACAGGAAGCAAAGGCCCGCGCCGACGATGTTGGCAAGAGCAACGCTCCAGACCATCGCATAGGTGATATCGAGATGCTTGGTCAGCATATCAGGTCCCGGCACGATGCCGTGAACCAGGAAGGCGCCCATTAGCACGGCCATGCCGGAGCTGCTCGGCACGCCGAAAGCGATGGTCGGCACCAGCGCGCCGCCTTCGCGGGCATTATTTGCGCTTTCAGCAGCGATGACGCCGCGCACATCGCCCGTTCCGAAGGTTTCCCTTGCGCCGCGTTCGGTGCGCAGCGCATGAGCATACGCGATCCAGTCGATGATCGCCGCGCCGATGCCGGGGACGGTTGCAAAGCCTGCACCGATCCAGCTGCAGCGCAGCACCAGCCACCAGTTCTTGATGCTGTCGCGAGCTCCTGCAAGCATGCCGGAGCCGACATTGCCAAGACTGCCACTCGCAATGGCATTGCGGGTGATGGCGAGGTCGCAGAGTTCGGGAAGCGCGAACAGGCCGAGCGTGAGCGGCACCAGCGGGATGCCTTCCCAGAGGTAGAGGCTATCGAGCGTCCAACGCATGGTGCCCGTCTGCGGCGAGGAGCCGATCATGGAGAACATGACGCCGATGCCGGCGGCGCCGAGACCCCGCAAAGGCGTCTTGCCGGAAAGCATGGCTACCATGGAGAGACCGAACACACCGAAGGCGAGCAGCTCCGGCGAGCCGATGAAAAGCATGAAGGGCCCGAGGACCGGAATTGCGACGGCCAGCAGACAGGCACCGAAGACGCCGCCCATGAGGGACGACACATACGAGGCAGCCAGCGCCCGGCCCGCCAAGCCCTTCTTGGCCATCGCGAAGCCGTCCTGGACGGTCGCGGCCGAGCCGACGCCGCCCGGCACGCCGAAGAGGATTGCCGGGATGGGGTCGCCTGTTGCCGTGGCGGCTCCAAGTCCCAGCAGGAAGGCGATCGCCGTATAGGAGTCCATGCTGTAGGTGAACGGAAGCAGGAGTGCCGTTCCCGCAAGGCCGCCAATACCGGGAAGGATGCCGATGATGATGCCGAGAATGACTCCGCCGATCAGAAACAGGAAGCGCATCGGCTCGAGCATCGTGGTGAACGCGTGGCCTGCCGCCCCGATAATTGTGAAGTCCATTGTGAGAGCTCCTCATTGCCAGTCTTGGCCGGGACGGATGCATCCCGGCCAATATCTGCGAAGTGTCGGACCGGCCGATCACTCCAGGCGCTTGTTCTTGGTGAAGTCGTAGTCGGCAGCGACGGACGCATTGAAGTTCCAGGTAACGACATTCGGGTCGCGCTCGGGCGAGAGCACACGCGTCAGGAAGCGCTGCTGATCAGCCCAGGCGGCTTCCGCCTGGGCCTTGCGATAGCGGCCCGGCATCGTGCTGTTCAACCAGCCATGCGGCGCGCCGCGATAGATGTTGATGTCGTAGCTAGTATGTTTTTGTTCGAGAATGCCGCGCAACCGGTAGACATTATCGATCGAGATGATGTGGTCCATGTCGCCGTAAGCGCCGAAAACCGGGCAGGAAACCTTCGCCACGACGTCCTCGAAGGGACGCGGATGGATCTCCGAGACGTCCCACTCTTTCCGGCCGGCGCCGCCATACCAGACGACGACGGCCGTTGGCGAGAATTCCGAAGCGTAGACCAGCGGATGGCGGCCCGTCTGGCAATAGCCTGCGACGGCCGTGCGGCTGAGATCGGCTGCCGGCTCGTCGCCCATTGCATCGAATGCAGACTTGATGAAGCGGACAGCATCAGGATCGGAAAGATCGCAGCGCGCGGTCCCCTTCGCCAGTCCTTCCTGGTCTGGATGCTCGAAGAAGAAGTTACCGGCGACAACGACAAAACCGTCGCTGGCGCAGCGCTGCGCCAGATGCTCCGTATGCTCGACGAGCCCATATCGCTCATGCATCAGCACGATGACGGGAAACCGGCCAGGCTTGTTGGGCTTGGCGACGATGGCCGGCATTCCACCGGGGCAGACGATACGGCTTGTCAGGATTTCTTTAGACATGGCGGGCTCCATTCAGGCAGTCATCAACGCAACGGCTTCATCGACATTCATCACCCGGCCCATGCGAGGGAAGACGCGATCCATGAAGAAGTCATGATTGTTTCCGCGGGCGGAAAAGCAGGCATCGCGAACGACGACGATGCCATAGTCGAGATCACGCGCCGCAAACATCGTGCTGGCGATGCCGACATCCGTCGAGCCGCCGGCGAGAACGATGGTGTCGATGCCGCGCACCCTGAGCTGCATGTCGAGATTGGTCTGGAAGAAGGAACTCCACCGGTTCTTTGGAACGATGACGTCCGTTTCCAGCGGGCTGACCTCTTCGGCGATCTGTGCGTCCGTCGATCCCTTGTGGAAACGCGGCGTGATCGGCGCCTTCGGGCCGGGCTTCAGGTCCATATCCGTATCCGTCAGACGCTCGACACTGTCGACATTGTTCGGCCCGTGCTGGCCAATCGGATAAAAGGTCGTCATGCCCACCTTGCGGGCACCGCCCTGCAGGCGCGCGAGGTTCGGCAGGATATTGCGTTCAGCCAGGAACTCGATTTTCCCGGCCTCCGGCGGATGCAGATATCCGTTCAGGGAGTCGAAGAGCACAAGTCCGACATGCTGTGCCGATAGTTCCTTTCGAAGGCGTGAAATCTTTGCCACGAGCGTTTCCTTTCTTTGCTATGATTTTTTCAAACCGGCGCTCAGTGCATGATTGAGCCGCCGTTGACGCAGAGGCTTTGTCCGGTGACGTAAGAGGCATCGGAGGACAGGAAGAAGCAGACGGCTTTTGCCACGTCCTCTGGCTGGCCGATCCGCCCAAGGGGTATTTTTTGTCCGCGGGCGTAAAGCGCTTTCTCGTCGGGATCGCCCTCCCGCGGCTGGTCGGTGTCGGTGACGCCTGGAATGACCGCATTGACGCGAAGGGTGGGTGCCCACTCGAGCGCAAGCGACCGGGTGAGCGACAAGAGGCCGGCTTTGGAGGCCGCGTAATGGCTGCCGCCCGCAGCACCTTGCAGCGCGCGGCCGGAGGCGACGTTCACGATGACGCCGCTGCCCTGCCGCAACATGAAGGGCGCAATGGTCCGGCTGCAGAGGAAAGCTCCGCCGAGATTGACGGCGAGCACGTGCTGCCAGAGTTCATAGGGCATTTCGACGGCACTGTGCCGCGGATAGATGCCGGCATTGTTGACGAGCACGTGCGGTTCGCCGAGCTGGGCGCGGACCTTGTCCACCATCGCAACGACGGACTGCTCGTCGGCCACGTCAGTCCGGATATATTTGCAATCGGCACCGAGGGCCGAGGCTTCTTCCGCCGTCTCACATCCCCGTTCATCAAGAATATCGACGACCGCGACATTGTATCCGCGTTCGGCCAGAGCCAGCACGATCGCCCGGCCGATGCCTTTCGCTCCGCCTGTCACGACAGCGGTCGGTCTCATCGGCTGGGCTACGTCAATATTCATCTGCTTTTCCCATGATCGGACAGTCCTGAATCGATGTCAGGCCACGTCCTATGCCGAGGTTGCCGCCGGCCGCGCAAAGACCTTGTCGGTTCCCAAGGGAACCGAGGTCGGCCGCATTGGCGGCATGACGGATGGATCGGATTTGCGCCTGGCCGCACGGCACCTTCAAAAGCAGATGGCAAAACCATGCGCCTTCGGGCGCTTCAAAAGTGAAGCCGACGGATTTCTGCCGTCAGACGCGGCTGGTAAGGCTGCGGATATGCATTGCTCTGATGTCCTAGTTCAGTTCCCGTTGATTGATCGCAATGCTTTGACACTGCGATATTGGAGCTCTTTGACTCCTGATTTCGATCATAGTGACACCCGCATTGATCCAAGTCATCAAGCAGATGCGAAAAACGTCTTTTCCGAAACGAAAGTACCGTTTGTGAACGAGGCTCCCATAATGGCCTCCTTTCTTCACAAAGGACGGTTGCCGAAATGGCGTAAACAGTAACGCCGTCTTCCAATTCCGAAGCATCGAAATTCGTTGTCGTGACCCAGCCGGCCCGCTACGTCGCCTGTTCGCTCGGCAGTCGTCGCTATCCGTTCATCCCTCTCTCTCGCGCGCCATCCCGAAGGAAAGCCTGACCGGCGTCATCTAGACACCGATCCTCAAGGGACCGGCAAGCTGAGCCCATCAGAGAACGTACCTATTTCGCGAGCGCATCATGAAATGGCGCGCGTGAGAATTCGGCGTGCCTGCGCAACCGAATTGCCGAGCGTTCCAATATGTGCCAGCTTTCATTAATGATGCAGACGCCTCCTATCGCTCGCTCCAGCTTCGAAGGCTTGGACCTTAACGACATCGTAATTTTCGCGCGGGTGGTCCAGCACGGAAGTTTCACGATCGCTGCAAAGCATTTCGGCAAATCGCCGTCCTATATGAGCAAGCATATAACACAGCTCGAACATGCCCTTGCCTTGACCCTGCTTCACAGATCGACCCACCGGGTCTTTCTGACTGACGTCGGCAATGTGTTCTTCGAGCATTGCGTACGGATCTTGGGAGAGCTCGACGCCGCTAAGGCCAATGCCAATGCCGTCAGCCGCGAACTGATCGGCACGCTGCGGGTCCACAGCACCCCGGGCGTCGGCCAGGCGCTCGTCCTGCCCGCCATCGGTGATTTCAATGTTCAGTTTCCTACGGTGAAGGTGGAGCTGACCTTCAGCGTTTATTCGGCCAGCCTAATGGAACGTGGCGTGGACGTCTTGATCGGCAGCAGGGACTTCGATGACGACAGTTTCTTTCAAAGCGGTCTGTTCGAGAGGAAGCTCGGCACCGTGCCCTATGTCGTATGCGCCTCGGCGGATTATCTCAGCCGACATGCCAGACCGACCAAGCCGCAGGAACTCAGCGCGCACAACTGTCTAATCCACATGAAGCAGCGGGGCAACCCTCGACAATGGAAAGTCAGCAGCGGCGGCGAGGAGTTCGTCATTTCAGTCGACGGCACGTTTCAGACTAATATCGAGAGCGCGATCCGGATTGCAGTTCTGCAGGGGAGCGGAATTGCGCGCTTGCCGTTCTACAGCGTCGCCGATGAGCTCAAGTCCGGAGCGCTGGTCTCCTTGTTCGGGGGCGGAATAACATTGGATCGGAGTATCAAAGCGTTTTATCCCCGCAGCCGCTATGTCCCGAAGAAGGTCTATGAATTCCTATCGATTCTGGAAAGACGGCTGGACATTGCATCCCAATGGCAGGCGCCGGCCTAGTGTTCATCGAACCTCTTTGCGTGAGATAACACTGGCGGGTTCTCGCCGTCAGCGACCCCGACCGGTGCCTAGGAAATACCTCGCTATCCGCCTGATCTATCAGGATTGGGCTGAACTCCAGAAGAGTTTTGCGGGAAGTCCGGATCGCCGGACGTCAGCGCGCAAGACACGGTTCACTTGAATGTCCGCTGCTCTTAGAGAGTGACTAAGCCGACTAAGATTTTAGCTGACAAAGGTAGCGCTACACGGCCTCTTTGACACGCTCCCAAGCATTTAGGAGATGGCGTCCCAGAGCTTCCGACAAGGCCGTCCCATTGCGCGCTTCGAGAGCCGCGATCATTTCTTCATGTTCAGCTACTGCGGCCGCCCATTTTTCAGCACCTTCGTGACCGATGAAGCGTATTCTTTTCAGGCGAGATTGTAATAGCGCCTGCATATCGCTCAGAGCCGCATTATGCGCGATCCGGCTTATCTCGGTATGGATTTCCTGGTTCAATTTGTAATAGCGCAGCCGATCTCTGGATTCGTAGCAGCGAAGCATCTCGTCATGAAGGCGTCTAACCGCCGCGATCTCTGAATCCGTGGCCGTGGCGCATGCTAGGCTTCCCGCGAGCTCCTCCAGGCTCTTCAGCACGATCAGCATATCGTGCACGTCCTTGCCGCTGAAACGTTTGACCATTGCCCCGCGACTTGGGACGAGTTCCACAAGGCCCTCGCTCGCGAGGTATTTGATCGCTTCGCGCAGCGGTGTGCGCGAAACACCAAGCTGTTCTCCGAGATGGGTTTCGTGAAGCCTGGTGCCCGGCGCCAGATCTCCTTCGATGATCATATCGCGAAGTCTACCGACGAGGGCGTCATGCAGCGCCGTCCGCTGGATGCGGCCGGTATTCGAGGTCGACAGTTCAGACAGCATTTCACTCATCTTCGAAAACCAAATTCCCACCTCTGCTCGGATCGATGATCCGCTCCTTATGGTTACACCAGATCCGAGCGAGTTCCAAATCGAAAAATTCTGTATACAAAATGCAAAAGACTTGTTCTTGGCGTGCTGATGTCCTAAAAGCCTCCAATCATTTCTGGAGGACGGACCTTGGACATCACCGCGAATGCAGATAGTCGACCCACCATTGCGCTTGCGATGGGAGATCCTGCCGGGATCAGCCCCGAGCTCACGGCGAGCCTTCTTGCGCTGGGCGACGTCGCGGACGCAGCCCATATCATCGCAATCGGAGATCGCCGGATCCTCGATAAGGGGGCGCACGAAGCCGGTGTCGAGCTCGATCTAGCGGCTGCGGCGCTTGACGGTCTGAGCAGCACGGATCGTTCACGGCATGTGTTCGTCGATCTCGCTCACCTGTCGCCTGACGAGGTGACGCACGGAGAGGCGACGTTGGCAGGAGGTACCTTCGCTACGCGGAACTTCCGCACGGCGCTCGAACTCGCACAGGCGGGCAAGGCCGATGCCGTTTGCTTCACGCCTTTCAACAAGAAGGCGATGCGTTACGCTTATCCCGGTTATGACGACGAGATCCGGTTTGTTTCTGACGTTCTGTCGTTTACGGGTAAGGTCCGCGAGTTCAATGTGCTGGAAAAGATCTGGAACGCCCGGGTCAGTTCCCACATTCCGCTCAAGGAAGTGTCCGCCAACCTGTCCGTCGATCGGATCATGGCCGAGCTGGAATTGACGCTGTCTTGCCTCAAGGCGGCGGGAATTAACCAGCCAAGGATCGCGGTTGCAGGCCTCAATCCACATGCTGGCGACGGCGGTAGCTTCGGTAGGGAAGAAATCGACATTATCGAGCCTGCCGTGGCTACTGCACAAGCGCGGGGATTTGCCGTCGAAGGACCGTTCCCGGCCGACACCGTCTTCCTCCGCGCCCTCAAGGAGGGCTTCAATGCCGTCTTGACCATGTATCACGACCAGGGACAGATCGCGATGAAGCTGATCGGCTTCGACAAGGGCGTGACGATGATGGGCGGCTTGCCTTTCCCGCTTTGCACCCCAGCCCATGGAACGGCGTATGACATTGCCGGCAAAGGCATTGCCGATGTGGGAGCCAGCCGCGAGGCAATCCTGCTTGCCGCACGCATTGCGTCCCGCCAGCGCAAGGATGCCAAGGCGGCCTGACTATCCAGCGGCCGGCGCTGTCGCCGGCCATATGCCCGGGAGGACGCGGGCTTACTGTCAAAGGGAGGATGAGGTTGACGAGCGCTAACAAAAAATGGACGCGTGATAACTGGCCGATTGCCGCGGCAATGATCCAGTATCCGAACATGCTGCCAGACGGCCGCTCCGTTCAGGACCAAACGGCAGACGAGTGGGCGGAGACCATAAGCGATGTCGCCGATGCCGGCTTTACCGAGATCGACCCAACCGATAGCTGGCTTAGGGTTGCCGATCTTTCACCGTCACGCCGCCGCGAATTTCAAGATATCGTGGCTGCTCGTGGTCTGACCATACCGGCGATCTCCACCGCGCGGCGAAGCGTGATCGATGCGTCCCATGGCGACGACTATCTCGCCTATAGCCATCGTCTCATCGATGTCGCCGTCGAGATGGGGGCGGGCAGCGTCTCCTTCGGTTTTTTCGAGCCACTGACGGAAAAGCAGAAGAACGCCTTGTGGTTCTGGACCGAGCAGGGGGCGAAGAACCCCGATGATCCGGCGATATGGCGCAAGGCCGTTGCCCGCATCGCTGAGCTTGGCCGCCATGCGGCCGAGGTTGGTCTTGAGGTGTCTCTTGAGATGTACGAGGACACCTATCTCGGCACAGCGGACAGTTCCGTCCGCTTCGTCGAGGACGTGGGGCTCGACAATGTCGGCATCAACGCCGACCTCGGCAATCTCATTCGCCTTCACCGGCCTGTCGAGCACTGGTTGGCGATGATGACCAAGGTCGCGCCCTATGCGAAATACTGGCACGTCAAGAACTACATGCGTATCGAGGACGAGACGTCCGGTCTAATTGGTACCCATCCGGTCCCGCTTGAATGCGGATTGATCAACTACCGGACCGCAATCAAGCTGGCGCTTCAGCACGGCTTCGAAAGCCCCTTTCTGTGCGAGCATTATGGCGGTGACGGACTGTCCGTCAGCGCTGCCAATCGCGATTACCTCCGGCGTATACTGCCGCGTAGCTGAGGAGCGTTTCATGACCACGATCTTTAATGCTTCCGAGGAATTTGCGGCGACTGCGCTTGTCGGTTTCTGCCAGATTTACCCAAACCATGTTCGCCTTGTTAGCAACGGCGTCGTCCGTGCGACCACCGTGCCGAAAGGCAAGGTTTCGGTGGTGGTTGGCGGTGGCTCCGGGCACTATCCGGCCTTTGCCGGTTACGTAGGAGCTGGCTTGGCGGATGCCGCCGTTGCAGGCGACGTATTCGCATCGCCCTCGACCGCCGCGATTGCTCGCGTTTGCCGCCACGCGGATAATGGCGGCGGCATTGTTCTCGGTTTCGGCAATTATGCCGGCGATGTCTTGAATTTCGGCGTTGCCGCCGAGCGCCTGCGTGCCGAGGGTATCGACGTGCGCATCATCGCAGTGACGGATGATGTGGCCAGCGCTCCGGCGGAGACGCATGCGATGCGGCGTGGCATTGCCGGCGATCTTGTTGTTTTCAAGATAGCCGGTGCGGCGGCCGAAGTGGGCTTGTCGCTGGATGAGGTCGAAAGGATTGCGCGGCTGGCCAACGACCGCACCGTCTCCTTTGGTGTCGCCTTTGGGGGTTGCACGCTGCCGGGTGCGAAAGGGCCGCTTTTCACCGTGCCGAAGGGCCGCATGGCGCTTGGCCTGGGGATCCATGGCGAACCGGGCATCAGCGAGCAGGATGTTGCGAGCGCTACCGATCTGGCAGGCGTTCTGGCCGGTAAGCTGCTTGCCGAAAGGCCGACCGGCTGCAACCGTGTTGCCGCCGTGCTGAACGGTCTGGGATCCACCAAATACGAAGAGCTTTTCGTGCTGTGGACGGCGGTACAGGACAGATTGAAGGCCGATGGTCTCGATCTGGTTGAACCTCAGGTAGGAGAGTTTGTGACCAGCCTCGACATGCAGGGCTGCTCGCTGACGCTGACGTGGTTGAACGAGGAACTGGAAAGTTATTGGCTTGCGCCTTGCGATTCACCTGCTTTTCGCATGGGACGCACGAGTGCCGCGGATCTCAGGACTGATACCAACGTCGACGAGGAAACCACTTCCGTGATTCCAGCCGCCTCCGAGGCGTCCCGCAAGGCGGCACGCTGCATCAGCGATCTGTTTGCCGGCATTGCAGCGATGCTCAAGGATCAGGAGGCTGAGCTGGGCCGGATCGATGCGGTGGCAGGCGACGGCGACCATGGGCAAGGCATGCGACGCGGTTCGGATGCTGCAGCACAAGCGATATCCGCTGCGGTCGAGGCGGGTGCCGGCGTACAAACAGCATTGGCACGCGGCGGTGACGCCTGGGCGGATCGGGCAGGCGGAACCTCCGGGGCGATCTGGGGTCTGCTCTTGCGATCATGGAGCAATGCATTGAGTGATGCCAACGCGCTCCATGACAAGGCGATTATCGAAGGTGCACGGCTCGCGCTTCAGGGCGTGACTCGCCTGGGCCGAGCACGCGTGGGTGACAAGACGCTGGTGGATGCCCTCGTTCCATTCGTCGAAACACTGACTGGCGGGGCAAAGGCCGGCAAGCCGCTTGCTCAAGCGTGGAAGACTGCCGCTGGAGCGGCACAGGACGCGGCCAAGGCAACCTCAGAGCTCGCGCCTCGTCTCGGCCGTGCAAGGCCGCTTGCGGAAAAGAGCATCGGTCATCCGGATGCAGGTGCAGTATCACTTGCCATGGTAGCGGCCCTGGTCTCCGACTTCATCGGGCGATCGCGCTGACGCTTAACGCGCGGGGCTGACCGGCTCGGTCAGCCCCGAAGGCCTACGAGCATCAGGGCCAGATGTCAGGGTGATGATGTCCATCACTACTCGGAAGGTCCTTCTCTGAGATTCTGATCACCTAGCGTTCGGCGAAGAAAGTTCCCGCCATCAGCGACGCGCCGGAGATCGGCCCGCTGATCAGCGACTCGTTGGTAATTTGCCTATCTGCGGAATGCCAGGATCCTTGCGGTCGTCCAGCAAACAGGAGACCAAAAGGGGTTCCTCACCGGGTAAATAGCGATCAGCCATCATGCTCCGATTCCGATTCTACGGTATCGGCGGACAATCCGACGGCAGCGTTAGGCCGGCGGGCAGTTAGGGTTTTGGAGCGCGGTATGAGGGAAAATCGTTCAGTCCCAGGAGCGAAACCGATGGTGGAGCCAATCTCCATCAAGGTTTCGCGACGCCGAAATGGGCGATTTTCACCATATCCCTTCGGGAAGCGGCGGATTTTGCGGCCGACTGCGTCGAAGGCCCCCTCGTCGAGATGGGCTCCACGGCGGCAGTTCCTTCTCCTCGCCATCCACAAATCCGGCTCGCGCCGCGCCCGAAACCTAACTGTCCACAGGCCCTAAGGCTTGTCCGAAAAAGGCTTCGTCCTGTTCCCGCCGGAGTGATAGTAGTTCCGACGCCTCATCGAGTTCGACGTCGCCGCAGAGGATCGGCTGACCCGCCGAAACAGCTCTCGCGAGCTTGCGGTTTGCCGCGAGATAAAACGGTACCGGGGTTCGCTCCGACATCCGTGTTGCGGGCACCATTCTGGCCGATACGTTCACGATCGAATGATGGTGTCCGCTGGCGGTTAAAACGGTGCCGGCGGGAATATCTGCATCGGCATAGGCGATGAGGTCGATGACCGGCTGCGGCTCTGATGCGCCACTGGAGACGCCGCGCAGCCCTACTTCCAGGATGCTGGTGGCTGCTTCAACGCCAAGAAGATGCCGGGGAATATAAAGCATCGCGATATCGCCCCTGCGGCTGACGACATGGCCCTTTTCCGCAAGCATCTCCCAGGTCAGCGCGTCTTCGCATCGCACAGTCACGAAGACGCCGCCGGCAAAGCTCACTTCCCCGGGAAGGCGAAGGCAATGGAATACCTCGAGACTTCTGGGCGTCTTGAGCAGCCCGCCACTCGTTTGCGGGGAGAAGAAATCGGCGACTTCCGAAATGCGGACGATCGGCGCGTGCAGGTCGGATCTGTCGACCCGAAAGCCGGTGGCATTGGCGACAAGCGTCAGCTCGCAAAGGTCCGGCACTGCGCGTTGCGGCAACGCCGATGCGATCGCGGCGCGCTTCGCGGCGACCGCCGATATCTCGAAGCTGGTGGGCTCAATCCAGTCCGCGAATTCGGGAGCGGCTATGACTGTGCCGTTTGAATTCAGGGTCTTGAGCGCTGGGTCAAACACGAAGTCATATTCGCTCGCTTTGCCGGCGCCGACGATCTCCAGTCCTAATACCTCCGCCCATGTGATCAAGCCGATGAGCAGGCTTGGCTGATCGCCGTCGACCGGGGTAACGATGACATTATTGCGGCGTGCGCGCAAAGAAAGGCCGGGCCCGACGACGCTATCGACCTCCTTCGAGACCAACGCCACATGCTTGCCTGCATCGATCGCAAGCCGCGAATGGCGGGCGCCGGCTTCCGGGTGGCCGGTTGCCTCGACGACGACGGAAATCGGCAGTTCGAGAATGTTTGCAATATCACCGGTTGCGATGAAGAAGCCCTTCTCCCATGCGGCTTTCGCTTTCAAAGCCGTGTCACACCGCGCGATCTTGGCGTCATCGATGCCGAGACCGCGAAGGACGTCGACAGCCGTCTCCGCTCTTAGATCGACCGCAACCCGCGTGCTGATAAGCGGCGTCTTCAGGCTTTGGGCGAGAAAGGTCCGGCCAAATCCCCCGGTGCCGACAATGCAGCATTCGACCGCCTCGGCATTGGAGCCGAAATAGCTATGGTAATTCATATGTGGACCTTGCTGACGAGTGTGAAAATCAAGTCGACGCGGCTCATGCCGCCGGGTCGACTTCTTGACGCCGCTTGAGGTGGGAGCAAAGCTTAGCGGCCTGCGGGACGATGAGAAGCGCGAGCGCAATCGTCATGATGGTACCGACCAGAAAGTTGGAGAAGAACACCGCGAGCGATCCATCCGAGACGATCATGGACTGGTGAAAGGATTCTTCCGCCTTGTTGCCAAGCACCATCGCCAGAACCAACGGTGCCAGCGGGAATTCAAGCTTGTTGAAGATGAAGCCGACAGCACCGAAGATCAACACCAGCCACAGATCGGAAGTGGCGCTCGCAACCGTATAGGCGCCTACGAAGCAGATCGCGACGATGATCGGACCAATAATAGTGAATGGGATGCGCAATAGGGCAGCAAAAAATGGAACGGTTAAAAGGACGAGGAAGACGCCGACGATATTCGACACATACATGCTGGCGATCAGACCCCAGACGAAGTCGGGCTTCGTGGTGAACAGCATGGGACCGGGCGTCAGGCCCCAAATCATCAAGCCGCCCATCATGACGGCCGCGGTTGCGGAACTCGGCACCCCTAGCGCCAGCATCGGCAACATGGCGCAGGTTCCGGCCGAGTGGTCGGCTGTTTCCGGAGCGATGATGCCTTCGGGGTGGCCGGTTCCGAACTTCGCGCCGGGCTTCGACAATTGCCGGGCGAGGCCATAGCTCATGAAGGATGCGGCTGTCGGCCCGCCGGGTGTGATTCCCATCCATATGCCGACCAAGGAAGAGCGGACGATCGTCGTGAAATAGCGCGGCATCTCGCAGATGGTCCTAAAGACATCACGCGGATCGATGCGAGAGGAAACGCCACGAAATTTCAGACCATCCTGTACC
>NZ_JBNDHT010000122.1:0-21791 GCF_056755115.1 Rhizobium sp. SVR5-2C
GGGATATTTCCATGCAGACAGTCTTCAGCATAGCCGTCGACGCGCTTGCCTATGGCATGGTGCTGTTCGTCATATCCATCGGCCTCTCGGTTACCATGGGCCTGATGCGTGTCGTCAACCTTGCTCACGGCGCTTTTGCGATGATCGGCGGCTATGTCGCCTCCTATGTCGCCCGTGACCTTGGACTTGGCTACGCTGCGGCAGTGGTTGCGGCGGTCGCTGCGACCATCGTCATCGCCATCCCCATCGAACGCTTTCTCTATCGCCGGATCTACGGCGCGCCTGAGCTCACCCAGGTGCTGATGACGATCGGCATCACCTTCTGCATCATCGGCATTGCGAATTACCTCATGGGGCCGACGCTGAAGACAATTCCGCTTGCGGCGGCCCTGCAGGGATCAGCCGATATCGGTTTCCGCACGATCCCCGTTCACCGCCTCTTTGCGATCGTCTGCGGGCTTGCCGTGGCGCTGGCGCTGTGGTTCACGATCGACCGGACGAGCTTCGGTGTGAAGCTGCGGGCTTCGGTGGACAATGCCCCCATGGCGGCTGCGCTCGGCGTGCGCACGGAAATCATCTATGCCGTCAGCTTCGCTGTCGCTGTCGGCCTTGCCGCCTTCGGTGGCGTCGTCGGCGCCGAGTTGCTGCCGATCGAGCCCTACTACGCCCTGCGATACATGGTGACGTTCCTTGTCGTGGTCTCCGTCGGCGGGGCCGGATCCATCCCAGGCGCCCTGATTGCCTGCCTGCTTCTGGGCGCGATCGATACGACCGGGCGCTATCTCATGCCGGAATTCGGCGAGTTCTTCTTCTATCTTGCCGTGATCGGGATCATCTGCATCTTCCCGCGCGGCCTCGGCGGACGGGTGCGGTGACATGACGCTTGCGATGAACGACAAGGCTGTCCTCATTCAGCGCCGCCGCCGGGCGCTCAGCCGCGATCTTGCCGGCATTGCCGCGATCGCCGTCGCAGCGGCGATCGGCTATATCCTCTTTCCCGACAATCTGGCGCTTCTCACCCGGATCATCGCGATGGCCCTCCTGGTGCTGTCCCTCGACCTCGTGACCGGCTATTGCGGCATCGCAACCCTTGGCCATGCCGCCCTGTTCGGTTCCGGCGCCTATGCCGCCGGCATTCTCTCGGCGCATTACGGGATCAACGATCCGCTGGCGATGACGCTTGCCGGTCTGGCCGGCGGTGCGGCCGCGGGCCTTCTGTGCGGCGCCATCATCCTTCGCGCGCACGGGCTGCCGCAGCTCGTCCTGTCGATCTCGCTGATCTACCTTTTCCATGAATTCGCCAACAAGGCTTCCTCGTGGACGGGTGGCAGCGACGGGCTTTCCGGCATCTCGCCCGATCCTGTCTTCGGCACCTTCGAATTCGATCTCTACGGCCACACCGCCTATTTCTTCGGTGTTGCCCTGCTTCTGATTACCTTCGTGCTGCTGCGCATTCTCGTGCGCTCGCCCTTCGGCATGCTGTGCCGCGGGATCCGGGAAGATTCCTTGCGCATCCGTGCCATGGGGGCGTCGCCGACGGCGGCTCTCCTCAGGATGTATGTCATCTCGGGCGTGGTTGCGGGTGCCGGCGGTGCGCTGAACGCGATCTCGACGCAGGTCGTCGGCCTGGACAGCCTGTCCTTCACCCAGTCGGCCGAGGCGCTGGTGATGCTGGTGCTCGGCGGCACCGGCTCGCTCTTCGGCGCGCTGTCGGGAACGATCATCTTCATGCTCTTCGAGGATTACGTCTCCGCCGCCAATCCTTTCCACTGGCTGACGATGTTGGGGGCACTGCTGATTGCCGTCGTGCTCTTCGCGCCGAAGGGGATCTACGGAACGGCCGCCGCCTATATCGCCCGCGGCAAGGAGGCGCGCCCATGAACCCGGTTTTCGAAGTCTCCAACCTCAGGAAGGCCTTTGGCGGCCTTGCTGTCACCAACGATGTGTCGCTCGCGATGGCGCCCGGCGACCGCATCGCGCTGATCGGCCCGAACGGCGCCGGCAAGACCACCTTCGTCAACCTCGTCACCGGCAACCTGCCGCCGGATTCGGGCGAAGTCCGGTTAAGCGGGGAAACGGTCACGAAGGTCAATGCGATCGGTCGCGTCCGGCGGGGGCTTGTGCGCTCCTTTCAGGTGACCCGTCTCTTCCAGGATATGACGCCGGCGGAGCATGTGGCCCTTGCCGTTCTTCGCAGGGAAGGGCGCACTGGCCGGCTCTTCGGAAATTTCCTTGCCATGCCCGACGTGATGGCCGAGGTCGATGAGCTTCTCGACAAACTCGGCCTGGCGGCCCTGATGCACCGCAAGGTCGGCGAGATCGCCTACGGCCAGCAGAGGCTGCTGGAAATCGCGCTGGCGCTCGCCTTGAAGCCGAAGGTGCTTCTTCTCGACGAGCCCGCGGCCGGCGTGCCGCAAAGCGATACCGGCCGCATCGAGCAGGCGCTTGCCGACCTGCCCGCCGATCTTGCCGTGCTGATGATCGAGCACGACATGGACCTCGTCTTCCGTTTCGCAAAGCGCGTCATCGTTCTCGCGGCAGGCACCATCATCTTCGACGGATTGCCGGTCGACGTCACCAAGGATGCCCGCGTGCGCGAGGCCTATCTCGGGAGCTATGCCCATGCCAGCCCTGTCGCTTGAGGTCGAAAATCTCTCCGCTGGCTATGGCCCGACAAAAGTGCTCGAGGGCGTTTCCTTCTCTGCGCCCGCCGGCCAGCGCCTCGCCGTCCTCGGCCGCAACGGCATGGGCAAGACGACGCTGCTTGCGACGCTTGCAGGCCAGACGAAGCGCTATGACGGCCGCATCCGGCTTGGCGACGCGGATCTGACCATGGCCCCGAGCGCCACCCGTGCCCACCATGGGCTCGGCTATGTGCCGCAGGCGCGCTGCATATTTCCAACCCTGACGGTCGAGGAGAACCTGTTCGTCGGCCTCAAGGGCCGGCCGAAAAGCGCGCTCGAAGAAGCTTATGTCATGTTTCCGCGCCTGAAGGAGCGCCGCCGCAATCTCGGCAGCCAGCTTTCAGGCGGCGAGCAGCAAATGCTCTCCACCGCCCGCACGATCCTCGGCCGCCCGTCCGTGCTCTTGCTCGACGAGCCGCTCGAGGGCCTTGCTCCCGTTATCTGCGAAGAGCTGATGGGGGCCTTCGCCGAGCTCGCCAAGGCAGGCGACATGACCATTCTGCTCGTTGAGCAGCGCATCCAGAGCGCGCTGGACTTCGCCGATCACGTCATCATCCTCGAGCGCGGCAGGCTTGCCTGGGCGGGCACGCCATCGGAGCTGGCGAAGGATCACGATACGGTTGAACGCCTGCTCGGAGTCGGCGGATTGGAATAAGGCGCCAACAGAAAGCGGGTCGGAAGTTCACAACGTTTGGCAGCTTTTCGAAAACCTCAAAGAGCTCGGAAACTCTGTAGCACAGCGCCTCGAATTTCTCGGGTATTAGTCATGCGTGCCATCCCCGGGTCGAGCGGGTCTGGCTTTTGCGGGGGTAAGTACCTCTAAAAAATCATTTAGTGCGTCAGCGAACCGGCTTCCAGTAACAGAGATGGATCGAAACGGGTGAACTTTTGTGTCACTCTCAAGGATTGGAATTGCTCTTCCTGAAAGCGCCGCAACGGTGGCTGATATAGGTCTTCCCGTATTATCGAGCGGGGTTTTAAATTTGGCCATACGACAAGCGTCCAGTCTATTAACTCAACTTAGAAAAATACTTTGGAGTTCCTCAATGCTTGTATCTCTTGTAGCCGTGACTGCCGCTCATGCTTGTAGTCAAACTGGCTATCGATAGCTGCTATAAAACGGGAGCCAGAAAAATACCACTCAGGCGTGTCTCCGTTCATGCCAACGAGAAAGTCGCCTGCGACGTGTTGGGGCCCGGACGATCACCTTCCAAGACCGAGACATGACGGTCGGCATGGTGCTGTTGTCCAAGGGCAACGTTCCGGCAAACGCAGCGGTAGACTTCGCGGCAGCCTCAGGTGCTCGCCGGTATCTGTTGCTTCTTTCGGCCTTCAGCACAAACGGCACGTTTTCCCCGATCATTCAGCTCAAGGCTGGAGGCGTTGCGGTGACTTCCGGATATGCTGGTGGTGTAGCCTCAGCGGCTCCATCAACCGCAGCCGTCAACCTGTCATCTGGTTTACTATATCTGGCAACTCTCCGGTGGCTGCGAACTATGTACATCACGTCAAGATCGAGCTGATCTTGCAAGATGGCAATACATGGGAAGCCTTTGTGACGGATGGGTATAGCCACGCAGCGGCGGGCATCGCGGGTGGTGGCTCCAAGATCCTTGCAGGCGTGCTTGATGGCATTCGCCTAACTACAGTTGGCGGGGCTGAGCTCCCAGATGCCGGCACCTACACCCCTCTATGCGGAGTATTGAGAATGGTGCAAGTTGCAAAGATTGGCCTTGACGGCACAGTAACCTATGACGAGGAGGATTTGCCCGATCTAACGCAGGCAGAGGTCGCGCCTGAGCCCGTGTCAGCGCGACAATTCAAGCCGCAACTCGCCATTATGAATCTGAAAACCCAAGTGGACGCGTAGGTCGCCACTCCGGACGACCCAACGCAGATCGCCTATGAGTACAGCGGATCCTTTGTGAAGTCGTCCGAGATGATGCAGGCAGGCTTTTCGGCTATGGGCTTCGCGTCCGAGCAGGTCAATGGATTCTTCCTGGCAGCATCGCGTCTTTGATGGCTGCCAGGAGCGGTAGCCGTCAATCTACCTTCCAGAGCGACATTCCTGTCCAAGACGCTATGCGCGAGAGCCCGCGTGTGTCCGATGGATCACTGGCGCCGATCCAGAGAAAATACAGAGAGCGAGAAGTTCCAACTTCATCCCTCACTTTGTCTCGATCGCCACCAGCCGAAAGATCATTGTCGAGCAACCACAGACGCGAGGCGACGCGAGGGTCAAGTTTCGTTCGCTTGGCGTACACGGCAAGAATGTATCTAGAACTATACAGCTGAAGGCCAGGGACGCTGCCGGCCAGAGGTCGTTCGTCGAATGACTGGAAGCTTCCGCCCGTCACCAGAACGTCACCACGGTTGATTACTTCGCCGAGTTTTTGCTCCACATTGTGGAAGCTGGCGTCTTGGAAAATGGGGGTCGGCGTTGGGAAGTTCGTGTGCAAAAATTTCGGGACGAAGCCTATTGAGAATTCCACAGCTTGGGCGACGAAAAGCACTCCAGATAAGCTCAAACCAATCATTGCAGCTCTTGAGTGGTCTTTCAGACGAGCACGAAACATGGCGTTGAGTCCGAACGCTCCAAGAAGAGCCAAGGAAATGTCCGCGTACCAGTAAAATGCCCAGATCTCTTGCGGCACGACGGTTTCGACCATCATAAGGAAGGCTATGCCGCCTAGTGCCACCCCACCGAGCAGGACTTTGACATCCCGATCCACAGTCTTTGTGAATATAGCGTAAACAAATCCCGGCAAGACAAAGGTCATCCGGCCGCACAGCGCGACGAGGAGATATACTAGGCTAGCTCCCCACGCCGGGACACCCCAGTTTAGAAGGCCTTGAGCGAGCGGTGATACATGCCCGTCCTTCCATTGTGAAACAGCCAAATTCAGAGGATGGATCAGTACCAGTTTCGTGCCATCCGAGTGGCCGCCGCCAAGGCCGAGGAATACTACTGTTCCAGCCACTATGCCGGCAACAATCATGACGAGCAGCTTGGCATAATCCCACACCATTGCCCGATCTTTGATGTTGACGAGACCCAGCAGCCCCACCCCGGCGGCTAGCATTGGGAGCATCATTGCCCGTGTGCCGCTTCCAACAAAGATTAGCAAACACAGGAGCAGGGTACTCATCCGAAATCTTCTAGGTGAAAGGATTTCATCGAGAAGAAAAATGAATATCTGAAACGCGACAAGCGTGGACGCCACGCGATACATGATGGATGCCGTCGCAAGGTGATATATTTTCCACATCACCCCGGAGTAACCGAAGGTGAGGAGCATGCTTACAGATGCGATTACACCCGCGATACCCATTCCAAATCTTGAGGAAGAGAACGCAAAAAGACAGAGAATAAACGAGAGGCTGTGAAAGACGATCGCCAAGCGCGATGCAACCAGGATAATCGGGATGTCCATGGTCGTGGCAGCCATCCCGACGTGCACATTGTAAAGGTAATGATAGTGCAGAGGCACATCCATTAGGAATGGTTCGATGGGAGGCCACTTGCCTGTCACAGAGTTGGCGAAGGCTGCAACCCACGTGAAGTGCTGATCAACGATCAGGTTGAAATTGAACAGCGAGGCTGCGAACACCAAAAAGAGGGCCGCGGCGCAGCACGTTAAGAGCGTTGCTGGTCGGTCTGAACTCGGCGCGATGAGGGGAACGAGTTGGTTTCGTCGCAGCCACGCCACTGCTGAATAGAGCAGCGGCAAGAAGGTATATGCCCACTGCATCGACGCCACGGTAAAGAGTAAGCCGGCGCTCATTTCAAGACATTGGCCGACGATTATCGCCTTAGCGGTGAATTCGATCGGCGTGAGCTGCCTCTTAGACGACATAAGAACCAGGCACGCCCCCGGCAGTGCCACGAACAGTGCTTGGTAAACAAGGTAGAGAGCTGCCGAGGCGGCCGTGGATCCAAAAAGCATTGTTAAGGCAAAGGCCGCGCTGGATAGCGCTAACCAGGTCAATGCTATTTCGCGCGCTGCTCCATCGAGTGAGTAGAAGAATTTTAGCTGTTGCTTCATGAAAATACATCCCGCGGTATGAGGGGTGTCGCATTTCCAATCCTTGGTTTCAATATTCATGTCGTGGTTGAAGTAAAGAAAACCACAGCCATTTGCGGCAGCAGTTGGATTAGATCACGTATCTGGTAAAGCAAGCTTGGGCACCCAGGCCCAAAGCGTCAGTATATAACACGCGCAATTCCAAACATCGCAGGCTGACGAGAGGCCGCACGCTTTCTTGCGGCGACCGACCCGGTCGCTAGTGAGTTAGTCTATCCAGCAACTTTCCGCCAATGAAACTGCCTGCTTTCGTGGTTAGATGACCATAGTCCCACGATAGAAGATCCGCCGGATCGTCCGACCAAGTCGTAGCGCAAGCACGGTCGCTGCAGAACATATCTATGAGGGAAAGGTAATCGAGGTGCCGCTGTTCCGCTAAGGACCGGAGCTCAGCATCCACGGTGGCGACGTCGGGAGAAGGCATATTAGAAATGCTTTTGGGTATCCCTTTTGATTTGTCTGCGAGCCACTGCTTATAGACAAGGTCCGGCAAATTCTCAGTGTAGGTTGGGAACGGACCAACAATCGCGACCTTGATGCCTACTCGCTCCAAGGCGTCGATTGTGTCTATTAACCCCGCCGCCATGGATGATCCAGAAGAATAGTCGCCAGAGTAGCGCGGCCACCTGGCGAAAAGGACGACAATATCGGGCTTGTTTTTAACGAAGGCGGATAGCGCTCCGTTTAGGAACGTTTGGCATGAGCCGAACTCTTGAATTGGGGGGCAGGCGTCAGCGGCATACCCGGTGACCTCAGCTTTTCCTTCTGCAGCGATCGCGAGACCAGGGAAAAAGCGACCTGCATGAGAGTCACCCCACACAGCGATCTTCGGCAGCGATGCATTGCCCTTGAGGGCGCAATCGTCGGAGTAGTTTTGGCTACGATCATATAGCCAACATCTGCCGATGCGAGCGTCAGACCGGAAATCATACTTCGAGAACGCAAGGATCTCTCGGATCTTCTCGGGATAGAAAAGCGTTCGCATGTCGACCCTGCTGTTCATGGCTCCAAAGACTCCGAGGGCTACCAGTGTGCAAAGCAACGCCGGCGTTAACTTGGCTGCTTTGATGCCGTGCAGGGGGAGCTCTAGACACAAGTAGGTTATTGCAGCTAGTGCAACTGCGAGGCCCATCAGCATGCAAGTAACTAAAGGTGCAATCTGATCGTTTAAAGCTCTTGCGAATACCAAAATCGGCCAGTGCCAAAGGTAGAGCGGATAGCTAACAAGGCCAACCGCGACGAACGGCCGGGTCGAAATCGTTATGCGAGAAAGTGCATTGTCTTGGCCGGAGACTAGCAAAAGCCCCGTGCCGATGACCGAAATTCCCGCGGACAATGGCATGAAGCTTGCCTCTTGGACAAAGACGAAGCCAGCAATGACAAGCGCGAGTCCTAAGCCAAACAGCGTGTTTCCGATGCGGGCAGATCGGCCGATGGACTTGTTGGCTGCCAGCAAGCCTCCGAAAGCAAGTTCCCACGCTCTACTCAATGGCGAGTAGAAGGCTGCGGTCGGTGCGTGGCTCGCCAGATAGACATTGTAGGCTAAGGAAGCAACGACGATGATCGCCAGGACGGCTGACAACGGCAAGCGAGTACGTGCTATCGCCCATAAAAGTACCGGCCATGCGAGATAGAACTGTTCTTCTACCCCAAGCGACCACAAATGCAGCAATGGCTTGCTCAACGAGCTTACATCGAAATACCCAGCCTCGCTCCATAGCAGCAGATTGGGGATGAAGAATGCCGCCCCCATGGTGTGCCATTCCAATTGCCGCATCTGGGTCGGCGCCAAGATCAAAGAGCCTGCAATCAGTGAAGCCGCGATAACAACGATGAGTGCGGGATAAATTCGCCGGATGCGGCGTTGGTAGAACGCTAGCAACGAAAAGCGCTGTGCGGCGATGTCCTGCGCAAGGATACGCGTGATCAGATAGCCGGAAATGACGAAGAAGATATCCACGCCGAGAAAACCGCCAGGCAACAGACTGGGAAAGGCGTGGAATATGACAACGGCGATGACCGCAACCGCTCGCAGTCCGTCGATATCGGCGCGGTAGGAAACAGATCGGACGGCATTCGTTTTCTGAAGCACTGGTGGCTGTTTCCTTAGCGGGAAATTTTCACCGAATAGCTGTGTTCCAAGATCCTGACAAGCCTGAAGCGCCGTGTGACCTACGTGGCTGTTTGGGGGCGGCCGATCGCACTCAGCGATACGATCGCCATGAACCTGATCCTGCTCTTCGGCGGCATTATCGGCAGCTATGTCTTCGGCGCGGTGTGGGAGACGAACGCAGGGTGGCAGTTGCCCAGCAGGCGGTAGAGCAAGGCGAGGCCGATACGACCGTTGAGGTGAAGCCATGATCTTGGCCTGGTGGCCGCAATCGCTGCCAGTCTCCTGCTTCTTTTGGCAGTTCGTATTGCGTATCTCGCCGTTCGTGAAGTCCATTCCATGGTCGATCAGGCGGCAGCAAGCGCCACTGAACTCTCCGATGCTCAATGGACCGCAAGATCGAGAAGGCGAACGCCCAAGCCAATCAGAAGATCGCCGACCAGGCGAAGGCCGCCCTGCAGATCGAGGCGGAGGCGTCCGAGCGCATCAATGCGGCATCACAGCAACTTGAAGAACTGAGGAAATGAAATGCGGCTTTGCCTCATGGCGGCGATATCGGCCTTTCCCGTGATTCGTGTCAGCCTGCTCCCAGATTAAACCAGAGCCTATCGTCGTGACGAAGGTGGTCAGCGTGACGCTGCCTCCCGTTTGCCGGCGTCCTGCTCCCGCTCTCTCACCCAAGCCAGATCGAGATATGACTCAAGAAGAGATCCTGAATAACTGGTCAGCCGACCGGATCGCGCGCAATGCCAGCGAGGTGGGCCGTGCCGCGTGTGTCGCAGCCGTGGACGCCGCAGAAGTCCCCGCGCTGATGGCGCACCATCCCCACTTCTTCGGGTGGGGTAGCCTACGGAACCAGTTTAGCTGTAGAAGCATTTGCTAGCTGCCATAATCCGGGAGATTTCAATGCGTCGTTCCATAAGCGCCTTTTTCATCATTTCAGCGATTGCCACTTCGTTCGCTGCCGTTCCGTCAATCGGTGCCGCTCAAGAGTTGCGTATTGGTCCAGACGGGGTCCGGATCTATGACAGAGATCGCTATGATGACCGTCGAGCCAGCCGCCGTTGTGATCCCGACCTTGCTATGGACAAGGCGCGTGACCGTGGTATCCGCCGCGGGCGCATTGTAAACTACTCGTCAAACTCTGTCGCAGTTGATGGAATGACTCGCAGAGGTCCCATGCGTGCGGAGTTTTATAACAAGCGAGGTTGCCCGATTATTCGGACCTTTTACCTCGATTAATAAGTGAAGAGCACACAAACCGCGCTGAATCGGCGGCGGCCTTCCGCCGGGCTTCATCCATCCTGGCTTCAACCCCCATCGGGCACTGACGAAGACGGTTCCCATCGTGACAGGCTCGCGCATCAGGTCTTTGGTGATGATCGGATAGTCGAGGGAAGGGGCGCCGTTATAGCGGGGGATCTGGTTGGAAAGGCCAAGAGCGCCCTTCCGATCGACGAACGCAAAAGCGCCCATCATGCTTTCCATATCCTCTTGATGAAAATGCATCCGCATATTTTGAGCTCCTTTGTTCTCAAAATGTTCACGCTGGAGCAAGGAGTGAAGAGCGCTAGAGCAGGGTGGCGCGGCTGACCTGCGTTTGCCGAAGTGGCACGGCTTCATCCATTACTTTTTGACCGCTCGCCAGTTTTGTCGCGTTCAAGACTGGAAAACGACATAGGCACCGTGACTGATATGGTCGTTGTTATGCTGGTGAACATCGTCCCTGGCATCTCGGTTAACCTAGAACACGCACTGCCATTCCGGCCTTGACCCGGTCCATCGCGACGAACGTCCTGAACCGCTTGACATTGTTGTTGCCGAAGAAGAGCCGGCGTGTCAGAGACTCGTAGTCCGTCATCGAAGGAACGATCACAACGATGACGAAGTCCGCTTCTCCCGTGACGTAGTAACATTGCTGAATTTCGGGGGCCACGGAGAACTCCCGTTTCGCCGCCTCGATCTGGTCGGCGGTCTCGCTGATAACTTCCACCTCGACGAAGATGGTAATGGACTGTCCCACCGCCGTCGGGTCGATGACCGCGACGTTTCCCTGTATGACGCCATCCTCGGTCATCCGCTTGATCCGCCGCTGTACCGCAGGCGCAGAAAGGCCAACCGCCTCTCCGATGCTCCTCTGGGACGTCATGTTGTCCCTCTGCACGATCGCGAGAATCTTCCGGTCGAAGGCGTCGAGGCCGTAAGAAGCCGGTGGCTTGGTCAATACTCGCCCTCAACGAAACAAACTTGCAAAAAATGCCCTTAAATACAGCCCTTTTTTCGCTCGCTTTGCAATATGTTTCAAATCGCAATTCAAGCGAGGCGACCCAATGTTTCTTCTGAACACCACCATCGAATACCGCCAGCCACTTGACCCAGGGGACGCGGAGACGCTTGGCAAGGACGCTGCGGCAGCGGTCGAACGGCATCTGGAATTCCGGGACAGAAACGCGGAGACACCGCTCGTATCGCTGCCAGGGCTCGCCTCCGAACTGGGCGTCGCGGCCATCCATGTCAAAGACGAAGGCCACCGTCTTGGCCTCGGCAGCTTCAAGGCGCTCGGCGGCGCGTACGCCGTGATCCGGCTGGTCCTCGAAGAGGCCGAGAAAAAACTCGGCCGCCCGGTCGACATTTCCGAACTTTCCGCACCCGAGGTTCGCGTCGTCGCGGAAGCCATGACGGTCGCCTGCGCGACCGACGGCAACCACGGGCGCTCGGTCGCCCAGGGCGCGCAGCTGGTCGGCGCTCGGGCGGCGATCTTCGTCCATTCCGGAGTGAGCGACGAGCGGGTCGCCGCCATCGCGCGCTATAGCGCGGAAACGATCCGGGTGCAGGGTACCTACGACGACTCGGTGAAGGAGGCGGCGCGCATCGCCCGGGAGAACGACTGGATCATCGTCTCGGATACCTCGTGGCCGGGTTACGAACGCATACCCGAATTGGTCATGCAGGGCTACACCGCGCTTGTGAGGGAGGCCTTGCGGAGGCTACCGAATCCGCCAACCCACGTGTTTGTGCAGTCCGGTGTCGGCGGGATAGCGGCTGCCGTCGCGGGACATTTGGCGATCGAGTTTGGGGACCGGCGTCCGATGTTCACCGTCGTCGACCCGGCGCGGGCGGCTTGCCTGTTCGAGACGGCGAGAGCCGGGCATCCGGTCACGATCGCCCACGGAGACCCGACGGTCATGGCGATGCTCGAATGCTATGAGCCGTCGCTGGTCGCATGGCGGGTTCTCTCGCGCGTCGCAGACGCGTTCCTGACCGTCGACGAGGAGGACGCGACGTCAATCATTATGCGTCTCGCGAATCCTATCGCGGGAGACCCGGCGATCGTCGCGGGGGAAAGTGGCGGCGTCGGTCTTGCCGGCTTGGTCAAAGCCATGGCCGACCCGGAGATCAAAAAGGCGCTTTTGTTGGACGCCACCTCGCGGGTTTTCGTCATCAACACGGAAGGCGCGACCGATCCGTCAAAATACGAGGAGATCGTGGGCTTATCGCCCGCGGCCGTGGCGGCGAAGAACCTTAAAGGAGCGCACGCATGAGCGGACATTCGATCGATGCGGAACGCTTGCTCGGCCGGCTCCGCACGCTCGGGGACATCGGCCGAGACGCCCAGGGGAGACTTGTCCGCCTTGCCGCTTCCGACACCGAGAAGCAGGGGCGTGACAGGTTCGTTTCGTGGCTTCGGGAGGCGGGATTGGAAGTCGCCGTCGACCGCATCGGCAACATCTTCGGCATCTGGAATCCCGACGGAATCGCGCGCGGTCCAATTATGCTCGGCTCCCATATCGACACCGTCATCAACGCGGGCATCTACGACGGCTGCTACGGAGTACTATCGGGTCTCGAGGTCGTGGAGACGTTGAAGGGTGAGGCCTTTCAACCGGCTCGGCCGATTGTGGTGGCGGCGTTCACGAACGAAGAGGGCGTCCGCTTCGCGCCGGACATGATGGGGTCACTGGTCTATTCCGGCGGTCTTGCAACCGACGCCGCGCTCGCGACCGTCGGCACCGATGGCGCGGTCCTCGGCGAGGAACTCGCCCGCATCGGCTATGCGGGACGCAAGAGCCCGGCTTCCTGAGGCCGCACGTCTATGTCGAACTCCACATCGAGCAAGGCCCCGTCCTCGATCGGGAAGGCGTCCCGATCGGAGCGGTACAGAACCTCCAGGGCATCTCGTGGCAAAAGGTCACTATCGACGGCTACGCCAACCACGCGGGGACAACCCCGATCTCCATGCGCCGAGATGCCGGATACGCGGCGGCGCGGGTGATCTCGTTCCTGCGTGACCGCGCGAAGGCCTCGAACACCCCGACCGTCGCCACGGTCGGAACCATCAGGTTCGAGCCGAACGCGATCAACGTCATCCCTTCGCGGGCGACTTTCACGGTCGACCTCCGCGACCCCGACGAGGGCCGCCTGAAGGAGGAGGAGGCAGCGCTCGCGTTGTTCCTCGACGCGCTCGCGACCGAGGAGAAGGTGGAGATATCGACCGAGCGGCTGGCCCGCTTCGAACCCGTGAAGTTCAACGAGAACATCGTCCGCCTGGTGGAACAAGCCGCCGGAAAGCGCGGGCTCGCCTGCAAAAGAATGACGTCGGGCGCGGGCCACGACGCCCAGATGATGGCTCGCATCGCGCCGAGCGCCATGATATTCGTTCCCAGCCGGGACGGCATAAGCCACAGTCCCAAGGAGTTCACGCCTGACGCCGATCTCGTCGCCGGGACGAACATCCTGCTTGACGTCGTCCGCGCCCTGGTAGCTGAAGGGCAAACCGAATGAGCTTGGACTTACAGGCACTGCATCGCGAGATGACCGTATGGCGGCACGATCTCCATGCCCATCCGGAATTCGGCTTCGAGGAAACGCGGACATCGGCGTTCGTGGCTGGCAAGCTCCGTGAGTTCGGATTGGACGAGGTCATCGAAGGTGTCGGCGGGACGGGTGTGGTCGGCACACTCAGGAGGGGCACTGGAAACCGGACGATCGCGCTGCGGGCGGACATGGATGCCCTTCGGATCGCGGAGCAGGGAGATCACGAATACCGTTCGCGGAATGATGGTGTCATGCACGCTTGCGGCCATGACGGACACACGGCGATGCTCCTCGGCGCAGCGAAGATGCTCGCCCGGGAAGGCGGCTTCGACGGCACCGTCCGGTTCGTTTTTCAGCCCGCCGAGGAATGGGGCAGGGGCGCGCTTGCCATGCTCAACGACAGTCTCTTCGAGCGCTTCCCCTTTGACGAAATCTACGGCATCCACAACATGCCTGGTCTTCCGGTGGGCCTGTTCCAGACTCGCGCGGGTGCGATCATGTCGGCCGAGGACAACTTCGAGATCGTGCTCGAAGGCGTCGGTGGCCACGCGGCGCGGCCACACGCCAGCAACGAGGTCCTGGTCGCGGCCTGTGCGCTGGTGACGAACCTCCAAACGATCGTCTCCAGACGTCTCGATCCCACTGACATCGGCGTCGTGTCGGTGACCGAACTCGTGACCGACGGCACCCGCAACGCGCTGCCGGGTTTGGCCCGCGTACTCGGGGATGCGCGGAGCTTCCGTCCTGAGGTCAGCGCGGAGATCGAAAAGCAGATGCGCGTGATCGCGGAGGGAACTGCGCTGACGCACAATGTTTCAGCCAAGGTCGAATACACGCGGGAGTTCGTCCCACTGCTGAACGATCCGGTGCTGGTGGAGGAGGCGTTCGCCGCCGCCCGAAGTGCCTTCGACGCCAATCATGTCGAGGTACGCCGGGAACCGATGACCGCGTCGGAGGATTTCGCGCGCTTTCTCGACCGCGCGCCTGGTTGCTTCGCTTTCCTTGGGAATGGGGAGAACTCCTCGCCACTGCACAATCCCACCTATGATTTCAACGACGCCGGATTGATGCACGGGGCGAACTTCCACGTCGCGATCGTCCGGCGTCGGTTGAGCGCGGATAGATAACGCGGCGAAGAGGAAATTCGAACCGAGATCAGTCTCCCGAGCCTCATTACCTTCTGCGGCGGTATGTCCTCTATCGGCCCTAAGCTGCCATTGGGCAATTTCAACCGCGTGGTCTCACTGCGAGTGCAAGACCTGCTAGAATGAAGCTGACACCCGTGATGAACAGCAAGCCGAGCCTGTCGCCGAACATGACTGCAGACGCGGTGATTCCGAATACGGGTTGGAGGTACTGAACGCTTGCGGCGATGGGTGCAGGTACGTCACGGAGAATGTTCAGCCACAGGAACAGACCTGCCACGGTAACGACCAAGCCGAGGTAAGCCGCCGCTCCCAACGCTTCTCCGGTGATCTGAAATGGCGTGCGGTATGCCTCCCAGCCCGCCCATGGCATTAGCGCCACCAAACCGAAGAAGGTACTCCAAGTAGCCACGACGACGGTGCCGTGCTGTTTCGTGAGTTCGACGCTCCAAACGTAGTAGAAGGCGACCGCCAATGCCGAGATCAGCATCCAGATAGGGCCGACGACCGTCGTTCCGGAAGTTCCCGCCTCATCTCCGTTGCCCGAAGCCACTACGACGATGCCCGCGAATGCGGCCGCCACGCCAAGAAGCTGCAGACGTGAGACCGTCTGCTTGAGCCGGATCGTAGCGAAGAAGACAATGAACAGGGGGATCGTCGCCGACAGGATCGTTCCAACCGAGGCGGAGGTGCCCTTCACGCCAAACGTTTGCGCGACCTGTCCCACTCCGATTCCGAGAATGCCAAGTGCAGCAACGGGTGGCAGGGCCATCCGGGGCAAGGGCTGCTTCCCGATGAGCAAGAACATCATGAATGGGATAGCAAATGCAAACCGGATGGCCGTCAGTGTCAGTGGCGGCATCGTGACCAGGCCTAGTTTTGTGACCGGGATTGACAAGCCCCACATCAAGGCAAGTAGTAGCATCGCTCCGAAGCTCGCAAGTGTCACTCGGCGTTCGGCGACTGCAGGGGCAATAGGGGCGGGTTCGGTGGCGACCTGGCTCATGGTGCTTCGCAATCCGTCGGGAGGTGTAATCGCACCACATCTAAGGCCAGCTACCCCTTGCGACAAATCATTTGTCGTCACATGATGCGTGATTACCACTCACGCATATCGATGTCATGCCGAACCTACTTCCACCCCTACAGACCCTTCGCGCCTTCGAAGCCACTGGGCGGCGGCTTAGCATGACACTCGCGGCGGACGAGCTTAGCGTGACGCATGGTGCGGTAAGTCGCCACATCAAGACCCTTGAGGATCATCTCGGCGTTCAGCTCTTCCGTCGCATGACCCGCAGGATTGAACTGACTGAGGCGGGTTCTGCCTTCTTCACGGTCGTCACCCGTCTTCTCTCCGAATTGTCTCGTGAGGCTGAGAACATTCGCCGAAGGAGCGATGCCGGGCGTCTTGTCGTAAGCACGGGCGTCTCGTTTGCAAGCAAGTGGCTGACGCCGCGCCTCCATCGGTTGATGGCCCGATTTCCGGATTTCGATATCCACCTGGAAGTGAACGACCTTGACGTCGATTTCGCGAAGGGTCATGTCGACGTGGCGGTCCGGTACGGAAGCGGCCAGTATCCCAACACCGCATCCGAGCGGATCATGAACGAGACCGTAACACCCGTATGCACTCCCGAGTACCGCAACAGGATGGGCGGACTGCGTTCCGCCGATGAACTTCTCTGCTGCCAGCTTGTTCACGAGAATGGGATGAAGGCCAACTGGGAGCGCTGGTTCGCACTGGCCGGGCTTGCACCGGCCCGGACGCGTGGCCCCGCCTACAGTCATGGAAGCATGTCCATCGAGGCTGCGATTAGGGGAGAAGGTGTAGCTCTCGGGCGCAGTGTGCTCGTTGCAGAAGACCTAGCCGGAGGTCGCCTCGTGCCACTCTTTCCCGAAGTTAGGCTAGAGGTCGAATGGGGGTATGATCTTGTCTATCGGATTGGCAACCAGGGCCATCCCAAGGTTTGCGCGTTTAGAGACTGGATCGCTGACGAGGTGCGACAGTTCAACGCCGTCGTTGAAGCGCAGCGACGGCGTTGACCGCTTTGGCGCAATGCAGCCGATTCCGATCTTCCGCTTTCGGCCCATTGCGGACCTACTATTGCGGAAGCCGGTAAACTGAAACGTGTGATCTGGATGACGCAGTAAACGGAGTGCCGATCCAATCGCCATGACGGCTTTCTAATCTAAATCCGGCGATTTGAGCCATTAGGTCAAGCTCAGAGGGCCAGATGTATCGATGCGGCGACCGGAAGAGACGGGCCTCCTTGCCGTCGCGGAAGTTGAAATGGTGCGAAACGACGTGCTGGGCGACAGGGTCGCATGTGTTGATGAGCATGTATCCGTCATGCGACTGCCCGACAACAGCTTGTGCATCAGACCAATGCGGAATGGTCGGAACCCAAAGTTCGATGACGAAGCGTCCGCCCGGACGAAGGTGCCGCGCGGCATTATGGAAGCACTCGACCTGTTCTTGCTGGGACATAACGTTCGAGATGCCATTGAAGACCAAGTAAACCAGATTGAATTGTCCTGGCACGAACGCCATAGTCATATCGCCAAGAACCACAGGGATATCATTCTCGCTCGCCTTCGTTCGCAATTGCCGAAGCATTGCTGGCGCGATTTCGATACCACTGACGGATATGCCCTTTTCAGAGAGCGGGATGGCTACTCGGCCGGTGCCAATCGCAAATTCCAAAGCTGCACCGCCCTCCGCGAGAGAGGTAAGTCGGTCGACGGCGGGATCGAGAACTTCAGGAGCGAACATCCCGGTTCCCGGCGTATCATAACTTTCGGCCGCTTCGACATCCCACAAATCCTCGTGCTTCATGAAAACCCTCCATTTCATGAAGCCTTAGCACCGGACATTTGACATGTCAGCTGTTGGCGCGAAGGCGACATCGTCGGATGACCGTTCCCGGCCCTTTGCAGTCATCCGCTCCTTGACGCGATGGCCACTTGAGACCGTAGATGAGATGCTCAGCAAGCTCGGGGGAGCGTGCGAGTGTGGACTGGAGACAATGGGGTCGCTCAGTAGCCCCTTATTTCCTTCAGTGCATCCTTGGCATAGCTGCCGATGGAACTCTCGCTCTCCATCGCTACTAGCGCGGGAATCGCATCCTTGGCCTGAGGCCCGATCTTTCTCAGGGCCTGCACGGCCTCCTCACGGACCCCGACGTCTTCGAGCAGCATAACCAGGGCTGGCACGGCTTCCGCTGCTGCCGGTCCAAACCAACCCAGACGCTTTGCGGCGTTCCGCCGGCTTGCGGGATCGCCCCGCGTCAGTTCAGCTGTGAGGCTCGAAACGGTCACGTCCATCGGCAGGGCAGCGACGCGGATACCGTCGAGCAGGCGCTCTCGCACCCCTTTGTGTTCGGGGGCCCATCGAATGGGGAACGTATAGTCGCGTGCGAGGTCTTCGAGAGCGGCCTGGTGTGTTCCTGGCCGCCACATCAGAAGCCTGCGCCTTGCCTCGTCCCGGCGACCGAGGCCAGCAAGTACGGATGCGAACGGCGGCATGAGTGCGGTTGCATTCGGATTCTTCTTGACCCCCTGGTCGAAGACCTCCGCCGCCTGTTCCAAATTGTTAGCAGCAAATAGCGCAACCCCGTGGGCAAGAACATAATGGCTCGGGAAGTTCGGATTGAGGCGAAGCGCTTTCTGGACGAAATCCAGGGCCTCGCTCGGCTTACCTGAAGCCGTCAAGGCCCAAGCCATGGCGATTTGCGCTTCAGGATCGTTAGGATCGAGCTCAATCGCCCGGCCGGCTTCGCGGCGCGCATCTTCACCAAAACGCAGACGGTCCAGCGCTTGGGCCGTATGGCCGAGAGCCGTCGGGTATCTCATGGCGTTGTCCAGTTGCACATGACCTTGCCACACGACCCTCTTCGGAGATGCTCCAAATCGTTGATTCCAGACCGATTCGTCGTCTCTGAAGAGAGCCTCATCGTACCAGTCGTAGTCTTCGACTCTAAGGTAGACCAAGGCGAGCGCGGCATAGGCGCGCCCGTACTCGGGATCGAGTTTAATAGCTCTCTTGAGCGGCGCGAGAGCCGCCGCGTTGTCATTGGCGTTGAAACGAAGATAAAGACTCCAACCCTCGTCAAATGCCTCTTTCGCCCGCAGGCTGTCCGTCCTGCCGCGGGCGATCTCCATCCTCTCATTTCGCGTCAGATTGACCTCCAGCGCCTCGACAATCCTGGTGACGAATGCGTCCTGAACGCCGAAAACGTCGGCAACATTGCCGTCAAAGCGGTCGGCCCACACATGACCTCCTGTGAGTGCATCAACCAGTTGGGCATTGACGCGGAGCCGATCGCCCGCACGTTGAACGCTGCCCTCAAGAACGTATCGGACGCCTAGCTCTTCAGCGACCTTGCTTACAGTCACTGGCTTGCCCTGATATGCGAATGTCGAGTTTCGGGCGACGACAAAGAGACCGGAAATCTTCGACAGATCGGTGATCAAGCTATCTGTCATGCCGTCGGTGAAATGCTGCTGCCCCGCTTCGCCGGACATGTCGGTGAATGGCATGACCGCAATGGATGGCTTGTCCGGCAATGGGAATTCCATCCGCGCCCTTGAGGCCAACTCGACTTGCGGTGCGCGGGAGCTGCTCCAGAAAACCACGCTTCCGGCTGTCAGCACGAGAGCTGCGGCGGCCGAGAGCCAGAGCCATGAACGGTAAGGTTTGCGCCGCCTCAAGGCGGCCGTGGTTCGGGGATGATCGCCAAGGCGAATCCGATAGAGGCGAACGGGCTTTTCGATATTCTTGACCTGCTGCTCACCCACGAAATCAAACGCGTAGTCCAGCTTTCTCTCGACGTGGTCGTACGCCGTTCCCGAGATCAGGACGCCTCCCGGATCGGCCAATCCCTCGAGTCGTGCCGCGACATTCACGCCGTCGCCATAGATGTCCTGTCCTTCGACGATAATGTCACCAAGGTTGACACCGATGCGAAACTCGAGCCGTTTATCAGCGGGTAGCTCCTCATTGCACTCGGCCATCGCTTGCTGGATTTCGACGCCGCACCTGACAGCGTCAACCACGCTGGGGAACTCGATCAGTGCGCCATCGCCCATGAGCTTGACCACCCGGCCATTGTGAGCAGCAACCTTCGGGTCGATGATGTTCTCGCGGGTGCTTCCAAGCCGCGCCAGGGTATCCGCCTCATCGATCTCCATGAGGCGAATGTAACCAGCGAGGTCAGCGGCCAGAATCGCCGCGAGCTTCCGTTGCATGAAATGCTCCGGGTGTAGAACGGCGTCTGTTGCAATTATAGGATAGTTACGGTTCACATCCCAGCCTGCTGTTGGTTGGACAGCCGTGATTTACTCCGGCCAGGTTGACGACAAAGTTGAACGCTCTAACGATGTCACCATGAATGCCGACGCTTTGACTTCGATCGTCCACCGTATTCAGCAGCTGCGCGGGAGGGAGACCCTGCGTGATCCGATCTTGACCGCTTGCGATTGCGCCTACCGCAGGCGGTCAAGCAGCGCCCTGGCATCGACAAGGTCTCCAGTCTCGAAGCCTTCGGTGAACCAAGCGTAGATGGGGGTGAGAACCTTGCGACCCTCTTTGCCCCGGCCCTGGTCGACGTAGAAGCGGGCGAGGCTTATTGCAGCTCTCAACTCCGTCGATTTCGTCCCCTCGGCGCGCGCCATCGCCAGCGATTTTCGAAACCACCTCTCAGCAGCGCCATCATTTGGTTCCATGCGCGACAAGAGTTCGCCCTTGGTGCGCAGCAGCTCGGGCACTTGATATTTCGATCCAGTCTTGGCGGTGATGTCGAACGCCTGCTCCAGCAAGATTAACCCTTCGTTTGCCTCGCCGAGCTGCCCATGCGCTTGGGCCAGGACGCCGAGGCGGAACGCCATGCCCATGTCTGCACCGGTAGCCGCAACGGCTTCAACCGCTTCGCGCATTTCCCGGATACCCTCTTCCAATTTCCCTTGCTGGGCGAGCGCCCAGCCGATTTTGGACCGCGCCACCCCGGCCATTAGTGGCAAGTCGAATTCGGTGGATACTTCAAGCTGCTCCTGTGCCGCTTCGCGGGCTGCCCCAGGTTCACGGCGCAGGAGATGGATTATGGCCAAGTTACTCAGCGCGGTGGCTATGCTCACGGAATGGGACACGCGCTTGGCCAGCGACACCGCCTCTCGAACGCGGTCCAGAGCCTGGTCGGGGTAACCGCGAATCCAGAGAATCTCCGAAGAGTAGTTCCTGCAACAGACGCCGGGGTCATGACCCGTATAGACATAAGTCAGGCGATGATCTCGCTCGCAATCGTAATTCGCGATCCCCCAGCTTGCGTGTTCCTCGGCGGCTCGATAATCCCCGAGGAAGAGTTTGCTTGCCCACAACTGATGATGCGCCTCGAGGAGGAGGCTTAAATCATTCGCCGACTGGGCGATCTGCAAACATTGGCGACCGAGATCGTCTGCCTCGCGCAGGTGACCGGATATCAGTTGGTATGAGGCTTCGCCCCGAACCGCCACGAAGAGCTCGTTGCTGTCGTCCAGCCTCTCGCAGAGTTTGCGTGCCGATGAGAAGGCGTGAAGCACGTCCGGCGCGCCCCAGCCCTTGACAGCCATTGCGGCCACCCCCATGGCATTCTGTAAATGAACTTCACGCTTTAAGCGGGCCTCCGTGCTGGGCACCGACGCGACCACCTCCAATCCCCTGGCGAGGTGGGCCAAGGCTTCGATATTCGCCGATCGTTTCAGCGCCTGCTGTCCTGCCTTCAGCCAGTAATCCCCGGCCTGATCAGCCAGCCCGGCGGCCGTGTAGTGGTATGCGAGCGTCTCGGGTTCGGTCTCGGCGACTTCCGGGAATTGCGCCTCCAGCGTTGACGCGATGTTCGCGTGGATTTGATGCCGTCGGCTCCTGAGAAGGCTCTGATATGCCGCGTCTTGCACCAGTGCATGCTTGAAGACGTAGGTC
>NZ_JBNDHT010000123.1:0-21648 GCF_056755115.1 Rhizobium sp. SVR5-2C
ATCTCAGACAGCTCCGATATTTTGCCGAAGTGATAAAGGCAGGCAATATCTCACATGCGGCATCGCAACTGGAACTTGCGCAGACGGCGATCAGCATCCAGATTCGTGAGCTCGAACGGGAAATGGGCGTGCGGCTGTTCGATCGCCATTCACGCGGGGTCGTTCCGACAGATGCTGGAGCGCTGCTTTTCGAACGCTACAACGAGCTCGAGCAACATCTCGAACGGACGGTGCGGGACGTGCGTTCTGCCGCCAATATGGCTACCAAGCCGTTTGTTATCGGCCTCACGCCCAGCCGAATGCGACTGGTTGGCGCAAACATCCTGATTGATGCCGGCGAACGACGCCTGGCAAGGGCCGTGCACTTGGTCGAGGAATTGAGTTTTGCCTTGATTGAAGCGCTGGAGCGTAAGGAGTTGAATCTGGCGCTGGCCTACGATGTCGAGAGCCGCCCCAACCTCGTGCGCGAAGCCGTCATCGAGGATGAGCTGGTGTTCGTCACCTCGGCTAGGCATGCCCGGGGCCAAGGCCCGATCAGTTTCGCTGAAGCGCTGGCTGAGGAACCCTGTTTCGCAGGCGGGCGCGGCATCGGCTCGCTCGTCATGCGTACCGCGCAGCGACTGTCGCTTCCGTGCCGCATCACGACCGACATACAATCCGTTTCCGCCATTCGCTCGCGTGTAAGCGAAGGCAGAAGCAGCTTTCTGCCCTATGGCAGCGTTGCCGACGGCGTTAACCGCGGGATATTCGCGATCCGCCGCATCGTACGTCCAACTTTACACCGCACACTCTATCTGGTTCGGCGCAGTGAGGAACGGTCACCGCTCGATGATGAAAACCTCGGCCCCTTCGTCAGAGATTTCGTTCGCCGGATACATCGTGCCTCTTTGCCATATTCGACCATCGTCGATTCCAGATTTGACGACGACGCTTGACCTAGAGCTACGCGGATCTCCCTGTGAAGCTCTCATGGCGCCGTCATGGTCACCTCTCGATCGCACCCTCGGAGTACTGCCTCTTTGTGACGCAGCGCTTCGGCTTTTTGCGGCGAGGATCTTTATCAACCGACTAAATCAGCATTCAGGTCCCCCGGGCTTGACATTTCCTCAAGCGAGAGCAGAGATGTGAAGTTATCGCCGATCGGTTGTATTTTGCCGTTCGTGACCTGCTCCGCGCTGGGAGGAAAGAGATTGAATCTCGACTATCCAGGTTTCATATCTCTTGCGCCGTTCTTCGGCGTTCCGGAGGGGTGTTCGCTTCGGGCTGTACCTTTGAAATCGTCGCCGATCGAGGTCACCAAAATATACAGAACAGCCGGTCCTGGCGAGCTTCCACGGATTACACTGCCAAGCTGCGATGCATACCTCGTGATGCTGTATCTCGATGACACGGTTCATTGCGACATCAAAGCGGATGGAAGTTTGGGTCCGCCGCGGTTTTGCGGTCGAGGCTCCATTTGCCTCGTCGACCTATGTGAGGGGGGTGCCTCTGTGAGCTTGCAAAGGACGCTGTCGTCCATTGCGATCACCCTGCCAAAATCGCTGATTGCAGAGGTCGCGGCCCTTTCGTCCGGGCTGGTCGGTAAAGAGCTTCGGTGCAGAAGGGCCGAGCGCGACCCCGTCATCAGCAACCTGGGGACGGTCCTGCTTTCCCTTTTTGAGCGGAAGTCCGCTTCTCCGGAAGCGATTTTAGGTCACTTGGGGATCGCGGTTGCCGCGCATCTCTTGCAGGATTGCCTTGACGTCAGGGCAAATAAGAGCGACGCGGTCCTGTCGCACCACCGACAGGCAGTTGCCAAGGAGTTCATACGAGAGAACCTCGCTCGCGAATTATCGGTTTCCGATATCGCAGCGGTAACCGGCCTCTCGGCAAACCACTTTTCACAAGCTTTCAGGAGAGTCACCGGGCTCACTCCCCACCAGTGGCTCGTCCGGGCGAGAGTCGATGCTGCTAAAGAATTTCTTTCAGAGCACCAATTGACGTTGCGGGAAATTGCCAAGGCATGCGGTTTCGTGGATCAAAGCCACTTTACGAAAGTCTTCGCCAAGGAAGTAGGCGTCACTCCGGCCGCTTGGAAAAACAGACGCGTCAATTGATCTTTCTCTTGATGCTTTGGTCTGCGTCCGAGAAATCGTTGCATTTTACAAAAGGATTGTCATACGGTGACATCACTCGTAAACCACTTTGCGGATGGTGACGTTGGAAAGAGAGTCTGAAAGTACTTCGGCAACCTTCGCCGCCAAAGTGAACAAATGGACCGTCAAGGCGTCTGCCATCACAGTAACACGCCTCAGCTCCGACGAAGACGATCTCCCAATTGCGCCGCCCAGCAAGCGTGAGGAGGCGGTATCCGCTATCGTACAGCTCGTGGATTTCAGGATGCATCGTCTTTGGCGGAACGGTAAGCTTCTGTTCGAGGGCGGACATCCAAAGGCGGCGATCGCGATCACGGACCTGAGAGAAGAGTGGCAGTGCCATCACTTGTCTCCGTTCGATAATGTCCGTTTCAATATCCCCTTGTCCTGTGTTCGCTCGTTCCTGGACGAGCTTGGGAGGCCGCAATTCGACGGGTTTGAATGTCTACCGGGTACCAGGGACGAGGTTATATTGGGTCTCGCCCAGGCGATCTTGCCTTATCTCGTGAGTGCGCATGAACCCAATCCGCTCTTTCTTGAGCAAATTGGCCTTGTCCTGCTGGCGCATTTAACACAGACGTATGGCAATCAATACTTTCCTTCAAAAAAGAACGGCCTTCTTGCGCCATGGCAGGAAAAGCGAGCGCTCGAATTCTTGACCTCTCACGCGTTCAATCAGGTTTCGGTTGTCGAACTCGCGGGCATCTGCGGATTATCGCGGAGCTATTTCATCCGGGCCTTCAAGGAGACTTTCGGTAAAACGCCGTATCGCTGGGTCATCGAGTACAGGATTGCAAAGGTCAAAGATCTTTTGCTCTCGGATGCCTCGATGCTCGATATCGCCACGCAGTGCGGTTTTGCCGATCAGAGCCATATGACGCGGGTTTTTCGGGGAGTTACTGGCGAAACACCGGGCAAGTGGCGACGGCAGTACCGGCCCGTTTCTTCAACGAGCACCGAGCAAGAAGACGATCTGTAGCCGGCAGAACAGGCGCTAGCTGGCACCCGCAGTCAGTCATCGACCCAATCCGCAGGAAGCCCGAGCACAGAGCGTCAATTCAAGCTTCCGGCTTCGTTCAACCGCCTTCGGGGGACTCAATCCTCGCCACAAAGGAGAAGATGCTGAAGACGGCGGGAATGAAGAAGCACCACACGGGCGAGACCACAGTCGCCAGCGCGGCGCACGCGCAACCAAGCGCAAAGGCGATTACCGCAACGATCATCTTCTTGACCCGGCTATAGGCCTGGGCTGCACTCTCACCCTTTTCGCCGGCGACGATTTCCGCGAGATCGAGCATGATCTGGGTCGTTGTGCCGGTCATTAGCGTCGAGGGCGGCGACTTTGCCAGATAGACGCGATGCAGAGCATTCTGCACGGCCATCGCAGAGACTAGCGTCATGCCCATGACCAGGTTCGCGACACTGTTGGCGTTCCCAAATGGTCCGTATAGGAGGGCAAAGACCGCTGCTGCGAACAGCAGAACGACCTTTGTGGCCAGCAGGCATTTGAGCACCGGCTTTCCAGCGCCCAGCAATAGGCCGACAATTCTGGTGAGGAGCACTACCACGCAGAAGACGGGCAGGGCCAAGAGCTTCGGTAGGGCGCCCGAGCCTCCCATCACGACAGTCGCTCCAAGCGTCACGAAGTTTCCAGTGACATGCGCCGGAAACAATCCCTGCAGGGCAAGGAAGCCGGCGGTGTCAACGTAGCCGCCGTTGAAGCTTAGAAGAACAGAAAGTGGTACCCGTCTCATTACGCCCCCTCGACGTCCATGGAAGAGGGCCCGCCTACGAATTCGCGAAGGCGGGCCTGGTTTCAGCCTAGCCCTTGATGAAGGCGAGCAGATCCGGATTGATCACGTCGGCATGCGTGGTCAACATGCCATGGGGATAGCCCTTGTAGACCTTGAGCGTGCCGTTCTTGAGAAGCTTCACGGAGAGCTCCGCGGAGTCCGCGATCGGCACGATCTGGTCGTCATCGCCATGCATGACGAGGGTGGGGACGGTGATCTTCTTCAGGTCTTCCGTCTGGTCGGTCTCTGAGAACGCCTTGATCCCGTCATAGTGAGCCTTGGCGCTGCCCATCATGCCCTGCCGCCACCAGTTGTGGATGGCGCCGGGATAGACCTTCGCCTCGGGACGGTTGAAGCCGTAGAACGGACCGGTCGGCACATCCAGGAAGAACTGCGCACGATTGTCGGCAAGCGCCTTGCGGAAGCCGTCGAAGACTTCGATCGGCAGGCCGCCGGGATTAGATTCCGTCTTAAGCATTAGCGGCGGCACGGCGCTGACGAGCACGGCCTTGGCGACGCGGCCCTGCGGCTCCCCGAACTTCGCGACATAGCGTGCGACTTCGCCGCCGCCGGTGGAATGGCCGATATGAACGGCGTTCTTCAGGTCGAGATGCTCGGCGACGGCAGAGGCGTCGGCGGCATAATGGTCCATGTCATGACCATCTGCGACCTGCGACGACCGGCCATGGCCGCGGCGGTCATGCGCGACGACGCGGTAGCCGTTCTGCACGAAGAACAGCATCTGGGCGTCCCAATCGTCCGACGAGAGCGGCCAGCCGTGATGGAAATGGATCGGCTGCGCATCCTTCGGACCCCAATCCTTGTAGTAGATATTCACGCCGTCCTTGGTCTTCACGAAACCGTCGGTCATTTCGAAATTTCCTTTCGGGGAGGTGCTGGTTGATTTCGGGAATGCGAGCTCCGGAACAGCCGTTGCAGCGGAAAACGCCGCACCCGCGACCCTTAACGATGCGATTTGTCGGCAGCGACTAGGCGTTGGTACCGCGAAGAATTTCAAACAGGAACCAGACTCGCTGTTCGCCCTCGTCAATCCAATTCTCCAGCAGACTTGCTGTGGCAACGTCCCCGTGCTCGTCGCACGTGCCGTGGAGTGCGCGCATGCTGGCTACCAGTGAGCCATTGTCTTCGCGGAGCTCAGCGAGCATCTCATGGGGATGCACAAAGTCAGCGTCGTTGTCGTCGATGCGCTGACGACGTGCGATGTCGCCAATCGAACGCAACGTCGTCCCACCCAGTTTTCGAGCACGCTCAGCAAGCGGATTGGTCATCTGGAAAAGTTGATCGCCGTGGTCGTCCAACAGCAAATGATAGTCACGGAAATTCGAACCGGACATGTGCCAGTGGAAATTTTTGGTCTTGAGGTAGAGCGCGAAGACGTCTGCGAGCAACGTAGTCGCTCCCGCCGAAATGTCTCGAACAGCCTGCTCGCTTAGTCCAGTGGGGGTGTGCAATGATGCCGTACGGCGTGCCTTTAAAGGCGCTTCCATTCTCTTCTCCTGGGTATTCAGAGTTTTGAAATCACTCCATCCGCCCGGACGCGGCTGGATCGCTGGCGGGGAACGTCTCAAGCAATGCCTCATCGAGCCGTTCCTGTTCGCGGTCACGCGATTGTTCGGTTGCTCGGCGTGCCTCGGCCGTGGGTTGTCGGGACGAACTGGGATTTTGACTGTCTGTCTTCGGGTCGATCTTCGTGGTCATAAGACACCTCACGTTGAATGCGTATTGTGAACGCGTCGCTTATCCTGAGCGGCCTTTCCCCGAAGATCGTAAAGGGCGACCAGCACGAATGCGCCGGCGAGACCAAGGTGTTCGAAGAAGGTGTTCATGGCCATTGAGCGTTCCATTCCCGGCGGAAGTTCCCAGAAACGAACTGCGAGGAAAGTCGCAAACAGCGTGAATCCCGCAAGCGCCAGGGCGGCTGCCCAACGGAAGACACCGGCCAGGATCAGAGCCGACATCGCAAGTTCGAAGACAATGACCGCGACCGCGAAGAACATCGTCGGCCTCAAACCGAAATGATCCATTTCCGCCATCGCGCCGTTGAAATCGAAAATCTTGACGAGAGGTCCCTGGATATAGGCTGAACAAAGGCCGAGCAGAGCGATGAACTCCACGCTGCGGGATGCCCCAAAGGCCTTTAGCACCTCGGCTTCAGGCTTAGAATTCGTGTTTGCTTGCATCGTTGTCCCCTTTAAACAGCCCAGCAGGCACAGCCGAGTGCGCCCCAGAAACTCTTGAGGTCGGCGACCGGCAGCTTTGAGCCCCAGGCATTGGCGTGGGCGTGGCCGTGGACGTTGCAGTCGTTGGCGCAGCCGCAGGAGGCGATCATCCGGCGGTGCAGCGAGTTCTTTCCGGCACCCTCAGGCTCGCCCCAGGCGGCGTAGCCCTTGAAGGTTTTGACCGGCGACCAGTCGGGCATGGCGGGCGGAACGGGGTTCTCGTCAAGTTTGGCAAAGTCGCCGGCGCCGTAGACGATCCTGCCACCGACCATAGTGAAGTCAGAGGTGAGGAAGGAGATTTCCTCCTCGGCACAGGCGAAGAAGTCCTTGTCCGGCACGATCAGATCGGCGAACTGGCCTTTCTCGATGCGTCCCTTCTTGCCCTCCTCGTTGGAGAACCAGGTGACGTTTTCCGTCCACATGCGCAGCGCCGTCTCGCGATCGAGGCAGTTGCGGCGCGGATAGATCTGCATGCCGGCAACCGTCCTGCCGGTGATCATCCAGGCAAGCGAGACCCAGGGATTGTAGGAGGCGACGCGGGTGGCATCCGTGCCGGCCGATACCTTGATGCCTTTTTCCAGCATGCGGGCGACGGGCGGGGTGGCTTCGGCGGCGCCCAAGCCGTAGCGCTCGACGAAGTACTCGCCCTGATAGGCCATGCGGTGCTGGACGGCGATGCCGCCGCCAAGCGCCGCGATGCGATCGATCGACTGTTCGGAGATCGTCTCGGCGTGATCGAAGAACCAGTTGAGGCCCTCGAGCGGGATGTCCTGATTGACCTTCTCGAAGACGTCGAGCGCGCGGCTGATCGTCTCGTCATAGGTGGCGTGCAGCCGCCAGGGCCAGCGGTTTTCGGCCAGCACGCGCACGACCTCTTCCAGCTCGCCTTCCATTTCCGGCGGCATGTCGGGGCGCGGCTGGCGGAAGTCCTCAAAATCGGCGGCGGAGAAGACCAGCATCTCGCCGGCACCGTTGTGACGGAAATAGTCGTCGCCCTGCTTGTACTTCACCGAGGCAGTCCAGTTGAGGAAGTCCTCTTTTTCGGCCTTCGGCTTCTGTGTGAAGAGGTTGTAGGCAAGCCGCACCGTCATCTGCCCCTCGTCGGCGAGCTTCTGGATGACGGCATAGTCATCGGGATAGTTCTGGAAGCCGCCCCCGGCGTCGATAACGCCGGTGACCCCGAGACGGTTCAGCTCGCGCATGAAGTGCCGGGTTGAGTTGACTTGGTAGTCGAAGGGCAGCTTCGGTCCCTTGGCAAGCGTCGCATAGAGGATGCCGGCATTGGGTTTTGCGAGCAGCAGGCCGGTTGGATTGCCATTGGCATCGCGGGTGATCTCGCCGCCGGGCGGCTCCGGCGTCTCCTTGGTGTAGCCAACGGCGCGCAGGGCTGCGGCATTGAGCAGGGCCCGGTCATAAAGATGGAGGATGAAGACCGGGGTATCGGGGGCGATCGCGTTGATCTCCTCGATAGTCGGCAGGCGCTTTTCGGCGAACTGGTGTTCGGTGAAGCCACCGACCACGCGCACCCATTGCGGCGGCGGGGTGATCGCCACCTGCCGCTTCAGCATGCTCATGGCGTCGGCAAGCGAGCGCACGCCGTCCCATCTGAGCTCCATGTTGAAGTTCAGGCCACCGCGGACGACGTGGGTATGGTTGTCGATCAGCCCCGGCAGCACGCGTTTGCCCTTGAGATCGACGATCTTCGTATTCGGGCCAGCGAGCGCCATGATCTCGTGGTCATCGCCGACAGCGAGGAACTTGCCCTCCTTGACGGCGACGGCGCTCGCTGCCGGGTTGGAACGATCGAGCGTGGTGATCAGGCCGTGGTGAAGGATGATGTCGGCTGTCATGGATAGCTCCCGGGTTTCAAGAGAATTGCAGTCGAGAAGTTGATGCGGGCAGGCGGCTTAGACCGGATGGATCATATCCCGCGCGTAGGCGAGGCCGATGCCGTAGCCCCCTGCGTGCGCTTCCACGATTGCCCGGGCACCGTCGTAGGTTTCCTTACGCGTCCAGTCGCGTTGAAGCTCCAGCAGGACTTGGATCCATGAAGTCATCGTCGCCCCCGCCGCCTCTAACCTGCGAAGCGCAAGGTTGTGGCTGTCCAGCGTAAGACCGCCGCAGGTGTCGCCAACGACGAAAACTTCGTAACCCTCCGACAACGCCGATAGAACCGGGAATGAGACGCAAGCCTCAGTCAGAAGGCCCGAGACAAGCAGTTTACGGCGGCCCGTCTTGGCAATCTCGCTGCGGACGGCGTCATCTTCCCACGCATTCATGTTGCGCCGCTCGATAACTGGGACATCGGGTATGACGTTTTTTATCGGAGGCAGGAGCGGTCCGCTATAGACCTTCGAAGCCGACGTCGAAACGATCGTTGGAATATTGAAAACCTTGGCCGTTTTAGCCAATGCAACGGCATTGCTCAGCAGAAGCTGGCGATCCGCAGATCCGACACCAAATGCCAGTCCAGCCTGTTGGTCGACCATAAGAAGGACAGGTTGACCGGGTTCTAACAGCGGAAGATCGGTCATGTATTCGCTCCAGAGTTCCAGTGGCATTGAAGCGAACACTTAACTTTCATGTTCCCGCTTGGCTTGGATAGAATCGCTGTTTTTTTCCAAAACAGTTCAAAAGTTATCGCAGCCGTACGCGGATAGACGGTCTGGGCGGGTCGTGACCGGCAGTGCTCGACGCGAAGCCGTTTACTACGAACGGCCTCCTTCAGAAGCTAAACGAGGCGATCGCCTCACGCTTTCGGCTTTAAAAGGCCCGTAGTCGCTTGGCAGGTTAAGCAGCTCCGCCATTTTGATCAGATCTGCCAAAGTCCGCGCCTCCATCTTCCGCATCGCGGAGCCGCGATGGATCTTGACCGTGACTTCGCTTAGAGAGAGCTTTCCAGCAACCTGCTTGTTCATCAGGCCTTTCGTCACGAGGGCCATGACTTCCCTTTCACGCTGGCTCATTTCCGCGAACCGAGCTTTGAGGGCTGCCAATTCGCCTTCTTCGCATCTTCGCCGACGGTCGATTTCCAGTGCCGAAGCGACGGCGTCCAACATGTCTTGGTCGCGAAATGGCTTGGCAAGAAAATCGACCGCGCCTGCCTTCATTGCACGAACCGTCATCGGGATATCACCGTATCCGGTGATGAAGATCGTAGGGATGAATGATCCCCCTCGCATCAGCTGCTCGTGAAAGTCCAGTCCGCTAAGCCCGGGGAGCCTGACATCGACGACCAGGCAGCTGGTTCCATCCACTCGTTTCGCATCAAGAAACTCACGGGCGCTTCCAAAGAGCTGCGCTCTCAATCCGACAGACCGAAACAAGCTGCCCAGCGACAGCCTTACTTCCTCATCATCTTCGACGATGTACACAATCGCCTGATCGTTGCGCGAAACGCTCATTGGCGCCAGAATGCCAGCAAATCGCTATTCAGCCGGTCCTTATGTCCGTTACCCCAATCCTTGTAATAAAGGCGGGTGTTGTCACGTACGGTCAGCATTGGCATGGCAAACCCTCCGAAGCCGTTTTCGAAGCTATTCCGAGGGCTTACCACCAGCGCGCGGGAATCGCCATAGGCGCAAATTTAAAGTGGGAGCATTCGTCAATTCACGGCACTTTTGTTCCAAAAATTAGAGGCGCTTGCCTGAGATTCCTTTCGGTGAGGCGATTGACGGTGCCACCCGCCTCAATCTTTTTGCCATCGCTGCTCACGTTCAAAATAGAAAAATCCAAACGACCTTTGTATGCGACAAGCAGCGAGTATCGATTTGTCGCAAATTCGCTCTTGCAATTCTGCATAACGAGAGGGAATTCATGATGAGTGACAAAGCAACGCCGACGCCGGGTTCCAAGCTCCTGACGCCGAAAGACCATACTCTGATCATGATCGACTTCCAGTCGCAGATGTCTTTCGCGACCAAGAGCATCGACGCTGTCAATCTGCGGAACAATGCGGCCCTCGTGGCTCACGCAGCCAAAGGGTTTGGCGTTTCGACGATCCTTACGACGGTTGCTGAAAAGAGCTTCTCCGGTCCGATGTTCTCGGAAATCACCGACGCGTTTCCAGGTCAGAAGCTCTTCGACCGCACCTCGATGAACACCTGGGAAGATGCGGCCGTCATCGACGAAGTCAACCGCATCGGCAAGAAGCGCATCGTTCTGAGCGGACTCTGGACCGGCGTCTGCATCGTCGGCCCGGCTCTCTCGGCCATCGAGCAGGGCTTTGAGGTCTATGTTCTGGCGGATGCCTGCGGTGATGTTTCCGATGAGGCCCATGACCGGGCCATGGATCGTATGGTTCAGGCCGGCGCTCAGCCGATGACTTCGCTCCAGTACATGCTCGAACTGCAGCGCGACTGGGCTCGCACCGAAACCTACGACATGACGACCGGCATTGCCAGGAAGTTCGGCGGTGCCTACGGCCTTGGTATTATCTATGCCAAGACGATGTTCAACGTCTCTGAAGGCCACTGAGGTTATCGGAAAAGTCTGCCGCTCCTCGCTCGTTCGACGGAGCGGCACTTTTGCTTGAAGAGGGTTTTTCTCGTGAAGGTCTATCTCTTATCGTTGGGCGCCGGTCTGATCGTCGGCATCGTTTACAGCCTGTTGAATGTTCGCTCGCCAGCACCACCGGTCGTGGCGCTCGTCGGTCTGCTTGGGATTCTGGTTGGCGAACAGATTTTGCCATTCTCAAAGACACTCTGGAACAAGGAGCCTGCGGTGGTCTCGTGGCTAAATCAAATCAAGCCGCACATGTTTGGGCACCTGCCGGCAGCCCAGAAGCCATCTAAAACGCCAGTCGATACCAACGTGTAGCGCTCCAAGAGATCGTCATCCCTGCAGAGCGGCTAAGGGGCCGCTCGCTCCTCGAGGCATCGCCACGACGCCGCGAGCAGAGACTCCATTTCTATGAAGATGAAGTCTTTGCGTTTGCGGCTGCCGAGCGTGGGGTCATCCCTGGCGCACCGCCGACGCGGAGGCAGCCTGAGCCGTTTCAAGGCTGAAACTGAAACGCGCGCCGAGATACAAGGACGACTGAAGCTCGATCTTGCTGTCGTGCGCCTCCACGATTGACCGGCAAATCGCCAGGCCCAGGCCGGTTCCTGCGGCCTTCGTGGTGGAGAAGCTTTCAAAGAGCTTATCGCGGACCTTGGGATCCACGCCTGGGCCACTGTCCTCTACCTCAATCAAAACTCGATTGCTTCGTTGCTCTTGCGCTCGAATAGCAAGGCTTCTGTTCCAAGCGTGACCATCGGACATGGCTTGAGCGGCATTCGTGGCCAAATTAACGATTACCTGAAGAATCTGAGTTCGATCGGCGAGGACATCGGGAAGATTAGGTGATAGCTCGACCCGCAATCCCACCTGCCGTCTTGCAAGGTCAGCGCGAAGGATTAATGCGCATTCGTCGATCAGGATTGGCAATGATACGGCAGTTCTTGCGGGTTTGGTGTTGCGTGCCATTCCCCGCAATGCGGCAATTACGTCACCGGCACGCTTGCCGCTGCTTGCAATGCGCTCGAGCAGCGATTTCACTTCCTCAAGATTGGGCTCATCGTTGCTAAGCCAGCGCAAACCTGCTTCGGCGCTTGTGACGATCGAACTTAGAGGCTGATTGACCTCATGCGAGATCGAAGCAGTCAGCTCGCCCAATAACGAAATTCTGGCGGCATGGGCCAGTTCGCCAAGAAGAGCGGTTTTCACTTGGTCGTTGGACTGGTTGACCTGAGTGATGCTCACACACACCTCCGACGCCGGCCGTTCATACCCATCGAGCCATGCGTTGAGAACAGCCGGAATATCGTTGCCGTTCGCGGCCTTCAGGACGCCTTCGAACGAAAAATGGTTTGCGCCTTTCACCAAGGAAATCAGACCGTCGGCAAACTGTCTTTGAAGGGTCTCGGGAAGGAGACCGGCAATCCGCTCAGGCAGGGCTTCTCCGGCGACTGTTAGAAGCGTCTTCGCTGAGCGATTGGCGCCAAGTATCGTGGCACTGTTGGTAATTCCGCAGATAGTCGGTTGATCGCACGAGGTCTGATCGCTCGTCTCAATGATACGGAGGTGGCTGATCAGGGCCCGCGTTTTACGGATATCCAGCCTGACTAAGCTCAGTGGCGAGGCCGAAAAGAAGCTCGTCTCTTTCTCCGAACCGTTCATGTCTTGATGGGCTCCAAGTCCCCTGCTGTCAGGTTTCAACATGCAATCGATATGTTCAAGTTTTCGCGGCGTAACGCTGATAGCTTATAAGAGGATCGGTTGTAAGGCGAACATGCTGGCAAAGCTGTCGCGGGCAGAAGGAGGAGTTTTTGGAAGTGCTGTCGCTGTTAAGCACGAAGGTGGGACACTGCCTTGGACTTCCCTGCAGCTGCAATTCGATCAGGCCGATGCTCGTCCCAGTGCCGCGCTAACACCTTGCGATCGCGATCGCACGAGATTTTATCTCAAAAAATCTACGCCGCCGGATCAGCAGTTCGGAATCGCTTCGGAGCTTGATCTTCTTGAACCTGAGTTCTCTGTGGCTCTGTCTCATGCCACAGAGTAGCAACCTTCCGAAATCGTCCTACGCTTGGTGGGGATTTCAACGATTCCCAGAGACAGCCGACGGGACAGCAATCATACAAAGGTATGGTCCGCTAGAACTGATGTCTAGCAAAACACAATGATCGTACGATTGTTCAAGGCAGAATTCGCTTCAATATCAACCCGTAAACATCACTTTACGAGTTATGGAGAGACCGATGATGCCTGCCAGCACCGCTGTTCTCACGAACGACGTTCCGCTGAACTTCAGTCAAATTAATACGGACACATCGAACGAAGTATCCCGCCTTGTCATGCACGCCATAACGTGCGTGGAACGCGATGAGGCTATCGCGATCGACCTGATCAAGAAAGCGTCCAATCTCCTTCGCCCATACGGGGTGGTGAATGATGCCGACAACGAACGACAGCGGATTGCCGTAGGCGGCTTGGCTCCCTGGCAAGTAAACAGACTTAAGCGGTTTATCGAAGAAAATCTGTCGAATTCGATATCGCTCGACGATCTTGCTCAGTTGGTAAAGTTAAGCACGAGCTATTTTTCAGCCGCATTCAAAGTCAGTTTCGGCACCTCCCCACATAACTTCATCTTGAGTCGCAGGGTGGAGCACGCCAAGCACAAGATGGCGCATACCGACGCTCCGTTGAGCGAAATTGCCCTGGATTGTGGCCTTGCAGACCAAGCTCATCTGTCGCGTATCTTCCGGCGGGCCACGGGAATGACACCGAGCGCATGGCGGCGATACAGTAGGCGGCCCGATATGCTGATGACAGCGAGCTGAGCAGGGGCCATCTTAGCAGAAGTTGACCCCCATCGGTCTCCCGGCTGGACGGCCCCCTTTGCATCTCATCCAAGATGCCCCGTTAAACTTCGCCCCGAGCACTTTCCAGGCATCAATCATCTTCTAAGTGATAATGATCTCGACGAATAAGAGAGGCTAAACGTGTCCGAAGAATCGAGCATCCAAATGCAGGTCGCAAACATGCGGCCCCAAGACGCTGGGGCCAGCGTCGCGAGACTGACGTCGGCGGTGATGAGTAAGATCGGCGTCAAAGAAGGGGATCTTGTAGAACTGGTCGGAAAGCGGCACACGGCCGCCATTGCAATGCGGCCATATCCCGAAGACGAGGGATTGAACATCGTTCGACTGGACGGGCTCCAGCGAGTGAATGCTGGTGCGACTAGCGGCGATCATATTGAAGTTCGAAAAGCCGAAGCTCGGCCCGCCACAAAGGTGGTGCTCGCACCCGCACAGAAGAATCTGCGGCTGCAGGGATCGGGTGAGGCTCTTCAAAGAACATTCCTTCGTCGGCCGATGGTGGCTGGCGATGTCGTGTCGACCTCTGTGCAACAGCGGATCGGCGGAAGGGACCGAGGTTCGGACGAAATCCTTCGTGGCCTCATCGATCTTCCTGCCTACGGGCTTCAGGAGATCAGACTTGTCGTCGTGTCCACGCAGCCGCGCGGCATAGTTCAGATGAACGAGGGAACGGTCGTAGAGCTTCGTCCTCAGTTCGAAGAACCGAAGGAGGCCAGGCGTGCGGATGTGACGTACGATGACATCGGCGGCCTGGGCTCCTCGGTGGCTCAGGTGCGCGAGATGGTGGAACTGCCGCTTCGGCATCCGGAGCTTTTTCAGCGTCTGGGCATCGATCCGCCCAAAGGCGTTTTACTTTACGGTCCGCCCGGTACTGGCAAGACATTGCTGGCAAGAGCGGTGGCTAACGAAACGGAGGCGAACTTCTATCACATCGCGGGACCGGAAATCATGGGCAGCCGATATGGCGAGTCGGAGGAACGGTTGCGGCAGGTCTTCCAGGAAGCGTCCCAAAATGCCCCTTCGATTATCTTCATAGACGAGATCGACTCCATTGCGCCCAAGCGCGAGCAAGTCACCGGTGAGGTCGAACGACGGATTGTTGCCCAGCTGTTGACGCTGATGGATGGGCTGGAGCCGCGCCAGAACATCGTTGTGATTGGAGCGACCAACCGGCGCGATGCGATCGATGAGGCACTGCGCCGTCCTGGTCGCTTTGACAGGGAAATCGTCATTGGTGTTCCGGACCAAAACGGACGCCGCGAAGTGCTGGGCATTCATACGAGAGGCATGCCGCTTGCAGAAGGCACCGATCTCGATGAGATAGCGCGCACGACATACGGCTTCGTGGGTGCAGACCTTGGCGCGCTTGTTCGAGAGGCGGCCATGGATGCTCTTCGGCGCGTCCTGCCGAACATCAATCTCCGAGACGGAATCCCCTCCGAAGTTCTTGAAAACCTGGCGGTCGGACAGGACGACTTTCTTTCCGCAATGAAGAGAATACAGCCGTCGGCACTGCGTGAAATTATGATCCAAGCCCCCAATGTTCGCTGGGAAGACGTTGGCGGTCTCGACGAGGCCCAGGTCAAGCTCAAGGAGGGCGTAGAGCTACCCTTGCGTTCTCCTCAATCGTTCAAGCGGCTGGGTATCCGGCCTGCCAAGGGCTTCCTGCTTTTCGGGCCTCCAGGTACGGGCAAAACGCTTCTCGCCAAGGCGGTCGCGCGCGAGGCAGAGGCTAACTTTGTGGCGACTAAATCGTCCGATCTTCTCTCGAAGTGGTATGGCGAGTCTGAGCAGCAGGTATCAAGATTGTTCGAGCGAGCAAGACAGGTCGCTCCCACGGTCATTTTCATCGACGAGATCGACTCTCTGGCTCCGGTCAGAGGCGGTGGCCTCGGTGAGCCAGCGGTGACCGAACGCGTCGTCAATACGCTGCTCGCTGAGATGGATGGTTTGGAGGATATGCAGGGTGTCGTGGTTATGGCGGCGACGAACCGTCCGAACCTTCTCGATCCGGCACTCTTGCGCCCTGGCCGCTTCGACGAACTGGTCTACGTTCCTGTTCCTGACACAAAGGCGCGGCGGAAAATTCTGGGCATCCATACCAAGAAAATGCCGCTTGCCGACGACGTTCAGCTCGATGATCTTGCGGAGAAAACAGAGCGGTTCACCGGTGCGGATCTTGAAGACCTTACGCGCCGCGCGGGGCTGATCGCCTTGCGTGAATCAATGGATGTGTCGCAGGTAACCAACGAGCACTTCTCAAAGGCGCTTCAAGAAGTCCGGCCGTCCGTAACGCCGGAAGTCGAACGCGAGTACGAGGATATGTTGCGGACGCTGCGCCAGGAAAACCCTCAGCCGAAGCGGTACGGGTTCACATCGCTCCGTCAGACTGCCAGGTGACTGGCTGTTGAACCAGCGATGAGTTCTGGCCGTTTTACTTGATCGGCCGGAAATTCAGTCTCGCGACATCATAGTGGCGAGACTGAATTTTAAACTTGGCGTCTTAACGCCATGCCCCGCTGCCAGTGTTGGCAAGCTGGCACCATTCAGTTGAACCATTGCAAAGGCCCCGGTTGCCCGCAATGCCTACGGCTGCATTTGCAGCATATGATCCATCGGCATCAGATTCTGGTTGAGGTTGGCCATGATCCAGATCGATCCCACCACGATCAGGAAGACCACCAGGATTCCAAACGCCAGCGCCAGGACATTGTTGGTGTTGTCAGGGCCCGTGGTGATGTGGAGGAAGAACACCAGATGGACGCCCATCTGGGCGATGGCGAGCACGATGAGAGCGACAGGAATTGACGGGGTGTAGATGATATTCGAGCCAGCCAGAAGAAAGGCCGCAGCGGTAAGCAGGATGGAGAAGCCGAGCCCCAGGTTCGCGTTAAGCACCCAATGGCCGCTGTCCTCCGGAGGCTCGTCTCCCGGCGAATGGTCTTCCCGATCGTTCGATGCGCCGGCGCGAAGAGGCGGGTCGGATTCGAGATTGCTCATGTGCCGCTCCCCATAAGGTAGACGATCGTGAAGATGCCGATCCAGACGATATCAAGCGCATGCCAGAAAAGATTGAAGCAGATCAGACGGTGGATGATCTCGCGCCGGAAGCCCTTAATCTGAACCTGCGCCATCATGGTCGCAAGCCACACCCCGCCGGCAGTGACATGCAGCCCGTGCAGACCGACGAGGCCGAAAAAGGACGTCAGCATGCCGCTGCGTTGCGGCGTGATGCCCCGGTTGGCCAGTTCGATGAACTCCTGCAGTTCGAGCAGGACGAATACGAGTCCCAGCAGGCCGGTGATCAGGAGGAATACCTGCGTCCAGAGGCGGCTTCTCGCGTTGGTCGCCGCGAAGGACAGCATGCAGGCATAGCTGGAGAGCAGCAGCGCCGCGGTCTGGAAGGCCACCCGGCGGACGTCGACGATTTCCGCGATCGTGGGGCCGCCCGCCGTGGCTCCTCGTTGAACTGCAAACGCCGCGAAGAAACAGGAGAAGATGACGATGTCGCTCAGCAGGTATATCCAGAAGCCGTAGCCCACGAGGATCCTTTTCCCGGCCGGGCCTGTCGATCCCCGTCCAGTGCCTTCCAGGGATTCTGCTGGGCCGTGGGCGCGATGGCCCAGCCTGTGCGGATCTTCACGAACGCGGCGAATGGCCTCGACGCTGGCGGGCAGTCCGGTGTCGGTCATGGCAGAGCCCCTTGCTGGGACAGGCGATGGAGAAGAGCTTCGCGCGCCGCACGTCGGGCACGGTCCACCCGCGCCACCTCGTCGGCCGGCACCTCGAACTCGTGGACGTCACGCCAGGAAAAGACGACGAAGCCCACGAAGGCCGCCACCAGAGCGACGATGGCGAGCCACCAGATGTACCAGATCATTGCAAAGCCGAAGACTGTGGAGAAGAATGCCGTATAGATTCCTACTGGGCTGTTCACCGGCATTTCGATCGGCACATAGTTCGGCTCCGGGGACAGTTGCTGTGTTTCCACGGCGCGCAATTTTATTCCCCAATAGGCCTCCTCTCCTTCGACATTCGGCATCACGGCGAAGTTAAAGAAGGGCGGTGGCGACGGGGTGGCCCATTCGAGGGAGCGTCCATCCCAAGGATCGCCGGTCACGTCGCGCAGCTTGTCACGGTCACGGATGCTGACGACGAGTTGCACGATCTGCGAGATCACGCCGAGGATGAGGATTGCGATACCGAGCACGGAGACGTAAAGCCATGGCCCCCACTCGGCGATGTTGATGTGTTGCAGGCGCCGCGTCATGCCGTCGAGGCCCAGCACGTAGAGGGGCGTGAACGTCACCCAGAAGCCGATGAACGCGAGCCAGAAGCCGGCCTTGCCCCAGCCTGCGTGCAATCGAAACCCGAAGGCTTTGGGAAACCAGAATTCCACGCCTGCAAAGATGCCGAACACGACACCGCCTATGATGACGTTGTGAAAGTGCGCCACCAGGAACATCGAGTTGTGGGTCATGAAATCGGCAGGTGGGATGGCAAGCAGCACACCGGTCAAACCACCAATGATAAAGGTGAAGATGAAGCCCATGGACCACAGCATTGAGGTCTCGAAGCGCACTCGACCGCCATACATCGTGAAGATCCAGTTGTAGATCTTTACGCCGGTCCCAACGGCAATGATGCTCGAGGAGATGCCAAAGAACGTGTTGACCGCCGCGCCCGCGCCCATGGTGAAGAAATGATGCAGCCACACCATCATGGAGACGATGCAGATGAACAAGGTGGCCGCGACCATGGACCGGTAGCCGAACAACGGCTTGCCCGAGAATGTCGAGAAGACCTCGGAGAAAATGCCGAAGGCCGGTAGAACGAGGATGTATACTTCCGGATGGCCCCACGCCCAGATCAGGTTCACGAACATCATTGGGTTTCCGCCAGCGGTGTTCGTGAAGTAGTGCCAGCCGACGTAGCGATCGAGAGTGAGCATGGCAAGCGTAGCGGTCAGGATCGGGAAGGTGGCGACGATCAGCAGACACGACGCGAGCGCCGTCCAGCAGAAGACTGGCATCCGCAGGTAGCTCATGCCGCGGCAGCGCATCTTCAGCACGGTGGTGACGATGTTGATCCCGGTGATCAGGGTGCCGATCCCTGAAATTTGGACCGCCCAGAGATAGTAATCGACGCCAACGCCCGGCGAATACGTGGTCTCACTGAGGGGCGGGTAGGGCAGCCAGCCCGTGCGGGCGAACTCGCCGACCAAAAGCGAGACGTTGACGAGCAGGGCGCCGCTAGCGGTCAACCAGAAGCCGACCGAGTTAAAGGTCGGGAAGGCCACGTCGCGGACGCCAAGTTGCAGCGGAACCAGGAAGTTCATGAAACCGAGTACAAGCGGCATCGCCGCGAACAGGACCATGATCGTGCCATGCGCGGTGAAGATCTGGTTGTAGTGCTCAGGGGGCAGATAGCCTGGAGCGTCGATCGCCACGGCCTGCTGCGTTCGCATCATGATGGCGTCGGCGAAGCCGCGGATCAACATCACGACACCAAGCAGGCAATACATAACGCCGATCCGCTTGTGGTCGACGCTCGTGATCCACTCGCGCCACAGGTACGGCCACCAGCCTCTTATGGTGATTAGGACCAACACACCAAGCCCGATGAGAATTATGACGGCGGACGTGATCAACGGGATCGGTTGCGAAAATGGGATTGCTGAAAGGCTGAGCTTTCCGAACATGATCAATCCTTTCCACCGGTGGAGACTTCGCGTCCGGCATGCTCCGGAGCCTCAGGCTGTGGTCCCGGGCCTGGCGGGATCTTCTGGCTCGCCACGGCGTCGAACAGGTGCGGATCCGTAGCGCGGTAGGTGGACGGCGGCACGCGCTGGCTCTGCTGCAGCAACTCGCCATAGGCGGCCTGGTCCAGCACCGGGCCCGTGTTCCTGACGCCGTCGACCCAAGGCATGAACTCGGCAGCCGGCAGGCTTCGCACTTCGAACTGCATGTCAGAAAAGCCGTCGCCGGAGAACTGCGCCGAAATTCCCAGGAGCGTCTCCGAGCTGTCTGCCTGCAGGTTCAACTGCGAGACCATGCCGGGCATGGCGTAGATCATCGATCCCAGGCGCGGTACGAAGAAGACGTTGAAGACACTGGCGGACGTGATCGAGAAACGGACCGGCGTGCCCGTCGGCACCACCAACTGGTTGACCGTGGCGATCCCATGTTGCGGGTAGATGAACAGCCATTTCCAGTCGAGCGACACGACCTGCACCTCCAGCGGGGGGGCCTCCGACGGCAAGGGCCTGAACGGGTCGAGCTTGTAGGAACCGATCCATATCAGGCCGCTGATGAACATGATTGTGAGGATCGGGATGGACCAGACAACGGCCTCGATGCGGCCGGAGTAGGACCAGTACGGGAGGTATTCGGCATCCGGGTTCGAGGCCCGATAGCGCCAGGCCATCCAGAAGGCGAGGAGGATCGTCGGAACGACGATGGCCAGCATGATCACCGTAGCATCTATCAGAATCGTTGCATTACCCGCGCCCACGGGACCGACTGAATTCAAGACGGCGGGCGAACAGGAAGAAAGTCCAAGGCCAATGAGGCCCAGGATGTAGGCGCGGCTGGCGTGAGTACGCGTGACTCTCAGGGGTCTCGAGGGGGTCATTCGAAGCCTCCCTTTTTCGGGCGCCCAATTCCCTAAACCGGAAGGGGTTCCCATGGTCAGCTATACACCCCGCGGCGATCCTTCGAAATAGCCAAATCCAGCTGAGAAGTGTTCGCCTAGGCCAAGATCCCCGCTTAAGTCCGCGATTGGCGGGGAAAGGCCGTGTTGCGAGGACGCAGAGTAAGAGCGGCAAAGGCTCGCCTGGCGGCGAGCCTTTGCGACCTGGACCGCGTAGGCATGAACTTCTGCGCCTGCAATCGCGAGTGCGCCGGTCCGGTGGTCTGCGCGTTGCAGGCAAAAACTATCCGTCTCGGCAGGCGCTACGTTTTGATACATTTTCGGCACTTCCGGAAACATGCCGGATACGCCGGTCCGGCAAATCACTCCCGTCAGCAGATGCCGCCAGGTGGCGGCGAAACAAAGGAGTGTTTCATGACGAGGATCGAGAAAGTTCTCTATACTGGCAAGACCCGGACGACCGGCGGACGCGACGGGTTCGCGCGCAGCGACGATGCGCAGCTCGACGTCAAGCTCTCGCCTCCCGGCAGTGGAAAGCCCGGCACCAATCCGGAGCAGCTCTTCGCCGCCGGCTGGTCGGCCTGCTTCATCGGTGCGATGACAAAAGCCGCTGGCCGACGCCAATTCAGACTGCCGCCGGATACGGCCGTGGACGCGGAAGTCGATCTTGGAACGACCGACGATGCCTACTTCCTTCAGGCGCGGCTGAACATCAGCCTGCCGGGCATCGAACCCGAGGTTGCCCGTGCGATCGTCGACGAAGCGCACCAGACCTGCCCCTATTCGAAGGCGACGCGCGGCAATATTCACGTCGAGTTCGCGTTTGTCTGATGTTTGCCGATCCAGGAGGGGGTAAGATGAAACGGATGATGATCTGTGCTTTGGTCGCGGCGGTTTTTGCGGCGCCCTGCGTCTATGACCTATCTTCCCGGGAGCCGTCGCCTCTGACAGGTCTGCTCACCGCGGTGGCCGCGAACCGCTAAGATACGATTAAGCAAGTGGGCCGGGCCGCTCGGCGATCCCGAGCAGCCCGGCGATCTGTCACATGCGATCTCACGCCACGAAGCGGGACATGCGTTCGATGATGAGATAACCGACCGTCGCGCCAGCATCCTGAAGGCCGACGGTCTTTTCCTGGAATGCCGCAGCCTTGCCGTGCTGCGCTACCATCGCCTTGGTGCCCTCAAGAGCCGCTTCGGCCGCAGCGGTCGCGGAAGCAAGACTCTCCTTGAGCGGCTTGCCCGCGGCCGCGGCCGCTTCCAGAGTCGATGCGATCGGATCGAGGACGTCAAGAAGCGTCTTATCGCCGACCTTGGCCTTGCCGCGTTCGGCTACGCCATCGCGAAAGGCGCGCCAGAACGCCGCGATCTCAACCGTGCCAAGGCTCTCTGCCCCTTCCAACGCTTTGCCGGCGCGCAGAAAACCCGTGGCGGTGAGCGTGCCCATGGTCGATGGTGCAGTCCTTGCC
>NZ_JBNDHT010000124.1:0-21453 GCF_056755115.1 Rhizobium sp. SVR5-2C
GCTCTCCTTGACGAAGTCGCACTTGGCGCTGGTGTCATAGCGCTCGGTGATGGTGGCGGGGTCCGATGGAACGGAGGGGCTTACGTTCTGGCATCGTCATCTGACTCAGAAAAAGAATGGCCGAACGACGAGTTCGAGACCAAGAATGGCAAGGAAGATCAGGAACCAGCGCCGAAAAGTTGTGGCGCTTATGCGCTCACGGATCGCTGTTCCGACCCACATGCCCAGTAACGACGGGATGATGGCAAGTGTGGACAAAGTAATATTATCAAGATGAAAAGCTCCGCCACGTGCCAGGCCTGCCGCAAGCGCGATTGTCGAGACCGTGAACGACAGCCCGAGCGCCTGGATAAGATCATCTTTGGAAAGGCCGAGGGCCTGGAGATAGGGAACGGCTGGGATCGTAAAAACGCCGGTTCCTCCGGTGATTATCCCGGTCATCAACCCTATAACAGGCGATAGTAAACGCTCAAGGCGAGCGGGAACCGACAACGGCTTCGCCCAGAGGCTATGCACTGCATAGAGAATTAAGGCGGAGCCCAATCCAACACTTGCCCATTCGGTATTGGCGCGCGTCAGAAGCCATGAACCGGCGAGTGTACCAATCACGATGCCGAGCATCATCAACCAAAGCCTTTTCATCACGACAAGGAAATTCGGCCCCGTAAACAGTTGCCAAAAATTGGTGACAAAGGATGGGATAACCAGTAGCGAAGCTGCGCTGACGGGCGACATGATCGCACCGAGAATACCCACAGCGACGGTTGGCAACCCCATCCCCGACACGCCCTTGACGATCCCGGCGAGGAGGAACGTCAACGCGATAATCAGGACGTTCGGCGAAAAGTAATCGTTCATTTTAGCTTACCCGGCCCGAAAATGTTTCATTTGATGACTTCGCTTCGCGTAGGCCGATGGCACCCGCGCAGCTCATGGTACGACGAGCCGGCGGGCGAACCAGCTCTCATCGCGGTGCTAATCTCATCAATCCCTTGCGTTACCATCGAAAATCAGGGAGTCGCACGTCGTAGAGTAAGCGAGCGAACCAACCGTCACAATTGGTAGTTTCCGATGGGAAAGTTCGGCAGAAACGAAGGAAAGGCATTGCGCTTCGATTTGACGGATATGCGGTTGTTCTGACCGTGGTGGAGCAAGGCAGTCGTGGCGCTGACACGTTCTCCCGACGCCCACAAGTCTTGCACGGCGCAAGACTTCAATGCCGGCCGGTTTCGAACACGAGCCCGGCCGGCGGAAAGGTGGCGACAGTCCATGTGGGAGGGCAGAACCACTCGTCCTCCCTCCCGGATAGAGTTCAGATCGAGCCAGCCGGCTCAACGGCGGGATAGTCCTTCTCAGGATCGAACACGTTATTGAAAAAGTTCGTCAGGGAGTACATGGCCACTAGTGAGACGATCTCCATGACGTTCGCATCCGTGTAGCCGGCATCGCGGACGGCTTTCAGATCGGCATCGCTGACCTGCCCTCGAGTCTCGATGACTTTGCGTGCGAACTGGACGGCCGCGTCCCGCTTCGGGTCGCTGGCATGGCCCTTCCGAGCGAGAATGATTTCATCGGGCGACATCTTCGCATGCTTGGCCCCAAAGCTGTGAACCGCCAGGCAGTAGTTGCAGCCATTCACTTCGGAGACGGCGAGGCTGATGCTCTCGCGCGTCTTCAGGTCGAGCGCCTTGCTCAAAGAGCCGCGCAGGGTGGCCCATGCGTTGAACGCGATTGGGCTCAGTGCGAAGGTCGCCAACATATTTGGGGTGAACCCGATGTTCTTGGTGAATGCATCGAGGGTCGGTTTCGAATCGGCCGGCACCTGTTCGGGGTTTGGGACTGCGGTTCTGGGCATGGTCGTCACCTTAAGTTTCTGGTTTCACTAATAGGGGCACTACAAGAACAGGCGGCATCGGCAGCCAGCAGGATACGTGCGGCGAAAGGTAATTGTTCATTTTGGCTGATCCGGCCTGGAAAGTGTTGCATTCGAAGATTTCGCGTGAACCGATGGCACCCACGCGCTCATGGTGTGGCGGGCCGGCGAGCGGACCAGCTGTCATCAAGGCGACAATCCCTTGTGTTGCCATCGAAAATCAGGGAATATGGCGCCGCATGTAGTAGAGTAAGCGAGCGAGCCAAACGTCACAATTGGTAGTTTCCGATGGGAAAGTTCGGCAAAAGCGAAGGAAAGGCATTGCGCTTCGATTTGACGGATATGCGGTTGTTCCTGACCGTGGTGGAGCAAGGCAGCCTCACCAAGGGCGCCGAGATCATGAATCTAGCTCTCGCATCCGTGAGCGAGCGCATTTCCGGAATGGAATTTTCGCTTGGCGCGCGACTACTGGAACGAAACAGGCGGGGGGTCACTACGACTGCGGCCGGTGATGCCCTGATCCGCCATGCCCGTTTGATCCTGGACCAGGTGGAGCAGATGCGTGGAGAACTGCGCACCTACGGCGCTGGCCTGAAAGGGCGCATCAGGCTCTTGTCCAACACGGCTGGGTTGGTTTCGTTTCTGCCGCATCAACTCGGCCGGTTCTTGATAGCCTATCCCGATCTTTCTATCGACCTCCATGAACGTCCAAGCACTGAGATTGCACTGGCCATCGCGGAAGGTCGTGCTGATTTGGGAGTTGTGGCTGACACCACCGACCTGGCAGCGTTGCAAACTCGTTTTATCGCGCAAGACCAACTCGTCGTTGTGGCGAGCGAAACGCATCGCATCAGCGATCAACGATCGATAGCCTTTGCGGAAATCGTGGGTGAGCCGTTCGTCGGCTTGTCCGATGCGGCGCTGGAAGCTCATTTGGGAGAACGCGCAGCCCGCCTAGGTCGTCAGATTCACTATCGCATTCAACTCAGGCGGATCGAGAACATCGCGATGATGGTTGAATCAGGTGTAGGGATCGCCATTTTATCGGAGGCGTCAGCTAAAGACTTGGCGCACCTCGGCTTGGCTATTGTGCCGCTGCGAGACCCCTGGGCGCTTAGGCAGCTTTATCTTTGCGCGCGTGATTTCTCTGCGCTCCCGCCGCACGCCGGCTTGCTCGCGCAACAGCTTATGGAGCCAAAGGTCGCTATCCCCTAATTGTCAACGATTTGTGCTTTTTCCGGCTGAACCTTTCGGCGTCCGATCTCCTCTTGCATCGGCGAGGCCGATAACGCGCTGCTGGAGCCGGCTGTTGACTTGATCGAACCGGTCGCTTGGCACCGCGCAATTCCGTGTTTGACCGCGAGCAGTCCCTGGCACATTTCCTACAGAATAGCGCATATTTGCCTCCGTGAGAGTTGGCGATTACCCCGCCCTCGAGAGCTTCTTGGGAAAGCGGTCTGACCTTGCATTGCGCAAGGTCAATGAGGCGTTTCGGCAGCGTTGTAGGCTTGATTCACCGCCGCGTGGAAAAGGAACAGAGCAATGACAATGAGCCTTAGAGATATGACCCAGGCTGAATGCTTCTCGGTTCTCGAAGAATCCCGTTTTGGCCATTTGGCCTGCAGCAAGGATGGGCGGCCTTATGTCGTGCCAATCTATTTCGCCTACCAGAATGGCATAGCCTATGCCTTCTCCATGCCAGGACGAAAGATTGACTGGATGCGGGAAAACGACAAGGTCTGCCTGCAGGTCCAGCGATGGCAAGCCGGTAAGAGCTGGGCAAGCGTTGTCGTTGACGGCCGATACCAGGAGTTTCCGGACACTGAAGTCTGGCGCGGCGAGCGGCTCCATGCATGGTCTTTGCTTCAAAAGCACTCGGACTGGTGGGAAGTCGGCGCCCTTAAGCCGCATGAGCTCCCAGTCGCGGCGAAATCGCCGCATGTCTTCTATGGGATTTCGGTGCGAGAGATCACCGGCAGAACTGCGGCAGCCGTTGAATAGGACGTAGTCGAGACTTTGAGCTTACGGCACGATGACGGCCGCTCCGTTGAGCCTGCCTGCCCGCAGGTCCTCGAGCGCGTCGTTCGCCCGCTCGAGCGGATAGGTGCTCGTGACCGTCTGCACCTTCGCTGCCTTCGCGATCTCGAAGAATTCCTGCGCATCGCTCCGGGTGAGATTGGCGACCGAGACAAGACGCCGCTCGCCCCACAGGAGACGATAGGGCATGGCGGGTATGTCGCTCATATGGATGCCTCCGCAAACGACGGTGCCGCCCTTGCGGACTGCGGCGAGCGCCCGCGGAACGAGTTCGCCTGCGGGGGCGAAAAGGATGGCCGCGTCGAGCGGAACGGGAGGCATTTCGGTGGACGATCCGGCCCAGACAGCGCCGAGATCCATGGCGAAGCGTCTTCCCGTTTCGTCGTCCGGCCGAGTGAAGGCATAGACCTCCTGCCCCCGCCAGCGACAGACCTGCACGAGGATGTGGGCTGCAGCCCCAAAGCCGTAGAGACCGATGGCCTTCCCGTCTCCGGCCATCTTGAGACTGCGCCATCCGATCAGACCGGCGCAAAGCAGCGGGGCCGTGGCGACGGGAGCCGATCCTTCCGGCAGCACGAAGGCATAGCGCGCGTCGGCAACCACATGCGTCGCAAAACCGCCGTCCAGCGTGTAGCCGGTAAATCCGGGTGCGTCGCACAGATTTTCCCGTCCGCTGCGGCAATACGGACAGCACCCGCAGGTGTGCCCCAACCACGGAACGCCGACTTTTCGTCCACGCAGGTCTTGGGGCGCGCCCACACCCACCGCCTCGACGGTTCCCACGATCTCGTGGCCCAGAATCAAGGGAAGCTTTGGGTTCGGGAGGTCGCCGTCGAATACGTGCAGGTCTGTCCGGCAGACGCCGCAGGCCTCGACCCTGATGACGAGTTGCCCGGCTGCGGGACGGGGATCCGGCAGCTCCACCGGGCGCAGGGGCGTTCGAATTCTATCAAGCACCATCGCCTTCATGTCAGCCTCCATCTGCAGGCGGCCGCCCGCCGGAACGTCTGCAGCCCGCGCTCATCGCCGTCGGCTCTAACGAACTCATTTTATCACGATACCGCTGCACCGCCCGAGGAGTTCGCCAGCCGAACTGGCACACAAGGGAGTTTGAAAGTTGCGCGCCCGACCTATCTGAACTCGTGAACAATTCAGCCGCCTGATGTGAGGTTCAAATGATCGAGAAAGTTGGTCTTACCTTCAATGCAGGATCATCCAGTCTCAAGATTGGCATCTTCGACATCGGCAGCGGAAATGCCAAGCAGGCCGGCCGAGGCACCGTGCTTCTGGGCGAACGGTCGCGGCTGCGGTACTCGATCGGGGACGAAAGGAAAGAGGTCGAGCTGCCCGGAGTCGATCGCCTTGACGAACGCCTGGTGTCGGAGATTTTCGATCGTCTCCTTCGGGCCGGCTCTGCCATCGGGTTTGTCGGTCATCGGGTCGTACATGGCGGATCGACTTTCCGCGGCCCTGCAGTTGTGGACGACGCCTCCCTCTCGCAAATCGAAGACCTGGTTCCATTGGCGCCCCTGCATCAACCGAAGGCGTTGGAAGTCATTCATGCGGTCCGAGCGCTGCATCCATCCGTTATTCAAACCGCATCCTTCGATACGGCGTTCCATTCCTCACAGGGCAGCCTTTCGGCGCGCTTGGCGATACCGCGGGCAATGCATGATGCAGGAATACGGCGTTACGGGTTTCACGGTCTTTCCTACAAGTTCGTGTCTGGGCAGCTCAAGAAAATCGCGCCTGATATCGGCGGCAGACTGATCTGCGCACATCTCGGCAGCGGGGCCAGTCTTTGCGGCATGATCGACGGCGTCAGCATGGATACCAGCATGGGGTTTTCCGCTCTCGACGGGGTTCCGATGGCGACGAGGCCGGGATCGATTGACGCCGGCGCATTGGTCCACCTGCTCCGGACGCAACTCCACGACGCCGATCGCTTGGAGGACTTTCTGTATCACCAATGCGGTCTTCTCGGTGTCTCGGGCATTAGCGGCGACACGAGAGTGCTCGCGGAAGACTCTCATCCAGAGGCCAAAGAGGCGCTTGCTCTTTTCTGCTTCCGGATCGCCGGCGAGATCGGCCGCCTCGCGGTTTCGATAGGCGGCATCGATGCGCTGGTCTTCACGGCCGGCATTGGAGAGAACCAGCCGGAAATCCGCAAGGGCGTCGAGCGCCATCTCGGCTGGATGGGGCTTTCGCTAAGCGAGGCTGCCAACAAGGTGAATGCGACGGTCGTCAGTTCGCGCGGCAGCAAGATATCGGCGTTCGTCATTCCAACGGACGAGGAGCAGGTGATCGCCGACGAGGCACTCGCCGTCATCCGGCAACACAGGCTTTGAGGAGCGGCCATTGCTAGCGGTACTACGCTTGCCGATTCAGAACCAAGGCCTGCATCCCTCTTTCAGCTCAAATGGAAATGCGCCTCGACCGCTGCGGCGATGAATGCCCGGCGAACCTCGCTGGGGTCGCGGCCACGCTGCAAGGCGGCGTCGCACACCTGCTCGGCCCGATGGTATTGGCTGCCATGATAGGCAGGCCAGAACCGGCTCAGCATGAGCTTGGCCTGTCTCGCGGACGTAACCGTCCGCATCATGCCGGTCTCCGGATCCTCAAGGGTGATCGGAGCTTCCCAATTTACCCGCTTCATGGCGCTGTACCTCCCGCAGCGTGAACGGTTTATCCTAGCGTCCGTTCCCGACCGCCGTTTCATTTCCTGCGGCCTTGGTAAACAGAACGTTTTGCCTGCCCACGCGCCATCCTTGGTGCCGGTCATTGCCGGCCTTTCCCTGCATGCCGCCACGCCCTCCGCCCCACTCAGACCAGGGTCTTATGCGCCGCCAGCCAATGGTCTGATGACCGGAACTCCTGCGATGAACGGTCGTTTGTCGCCTATGCGGTTGCGAGAACAGCCGCGGAAATGGAGAAGAAAATGTTCAAGAAAATCCTCGTCTCTGGCGCTGCGATGGCGCTCATGTCGGGCGCCGCCTTTGCGGGCTCCTCGACGGTCAACGGCGCGGTTGGCGGTGCGGCCACCGGCGCGATCGTCGGCGGTCCGGTGGGCGCCGCAGTCGGTGGCGCAGCGGGTGCGGTCGTCGGCACGTTGCTCGATCCGCCGCCGCAGAAGGTCGTGACCTATGTCCGCGAAGCGCCTCCTCCGTCGGATACCGTCGTCATCAAGGAGAAGGTCGTTGTCGGCCAGCCGCTTTCGCAGACGGTTGTGGTAACCCCCGTACCCGACGACCCGACATATGCCTACGCAGTCGTGAACGACCAGCGTGTCATTGTGGAGCCCTCCTCACGGAAGGTCATCCAGATCGTCAACTGACGACGATCGATGGATGGATGCGGCAAGCCGCGTCCGTCCGTCCCAGCACGGCCCTCAATCAAAATCAATACTCAAGGACGCCATGCCGCGCCCGCCGGCAGACCGCGTCCTAGCCAGGAGCCTCAGCAATGAAACGCAAGATTTTACCTGTTCTGATCGCCTCGCTTGCCCTCAGCGCCTCGCCGCTCGGCCTGCTTTCAGCATCCGCCCAGGATGCCGCCCCGATCCTGCCCAAGGGAAGCGCGACACAAGGCGAGCAACGGCAATCCGGCACGTCGCAACAGCCGTCAGGCGGAGAGTCGCAAGGCAGCGGTTCCAATCAGCAAGCGCCGTCCGGTGGCACGGAAGGTGGTGCAACGCAGCCCGATAGTGGAAAAACGGATAAGTCCGGCTCGTCCTCGCAGAAGGGAACCGATCAGCCTTTCACTCAACAGCAAGGCACGACCAACACTCAGCAGCAGGACACGACGAAGCCCGATGACGGATCGTCTTCACAGAGCAAGTCCTCGTCCGGCAGCGAGAGTGGCAAGAGCTCGACCGAGAGCGGCAAGAGCTCGACGAAGAGCTCCGGTGATACTTCCTCTACTGAAGGAAATACCAAGTCCGGCGCATCGGGATCGACCGATACCCAAACGACGGGAAGCACCTCGACTGAGACCAACACCTCCAATGTCAACATCTCTGTCGAACAGAAGACCGAAATCCGCCAGGTTGTGAAGGAGGTCAACGTCGAGCCGGTTCGCGATGTCGATTTCACGGTGTCAGTTGGCACGGTGATCCCGAAGAAGGTTCACCTTGAGCCAGTGCCGACACGGATCGTCAAGCTCGTCCCGCAATATGAGGGCTATCGCTTCTTCATTCTGGCCGACGGCCGGATCGTGATCGTCGAGCCCTCGAGCTTTAAGATCGTCTACGTCATCGCCTGAGTTGTACGGTATCCCCCGGCGGCAGGTCCGCCGGGGCTTCAGGGAGAAGCGCCATGATATACGGCAACGAAAAGAACAGCGGCACCGCCTTCCCGCTCACCGTCATCGCAACAGCGATCGCGGGTATCATCGTGGGGCTGGTCGTGCTCGGCGATCCGGCGCACAGAGAGACGACCCATGTGTATGTGCAGCAAGCTGCGCTGGCACCGTAAGTGGTACAGTGCGCGTTGGGCGGGCGCATAGCTCAATCTAGTGACTTGACACTCATGGTAGCTATGCGTTGTCTGCCCATGCAACCGAGAGAGGATGGGAGCATGCCCCCGTTCGTACTGACATTCGATCTCGTCAAGAAGGAGAGTTCACCCGCTTATCGGCCGCTCATTCGTGATCTCATGAGTCGTGGCGCCCACAAATACCAGTTGTCATGTTGGCTGGTAAACCTGGCCAACACAGCGGCGGAAGTTCACGACCATTACTGTCGATTTCTCGACGAGACGGACAAGCTGATGGTATCCGAGTTGACGAGCAACCATAAGCAGAAGCGAAGCCTCAGAGGCACGGACGACTGGATCGAAGAAAATCCTCCATTCCGGTAACCAGCATTCAACTTTCGCCCGTCTTGCCTTTGGCGAGCCGCTGCGCGAACCTCTCATGCCGGGCGTTTTTCAGGGATGGCATGGTTTAACCTTGGGAGGATTGAATGAACTGGACCAATGACACCTGCCCCATATCCATTGAACCAGCCCAAGAGGACGTATCGGGGATAGAAGACGTTGTCGAATTCATCTGTCCCACCTGCGGCCGATTTCGGATCACGGGAACCGCCTTAGCGATGATCCTCCACAGAGACCAAGACGCCAGAGAGTTCGCCCTTGCCCAAGCGAAGATGAAGGCAATGGAAGACGAAATCCCGACAATCGACAGCTCTATGCTTTAGCTTCATGCCGTAAATGAAGGGCAGCTAACCCCGGAGCGCCGGTCCGGGTTCTTCACTCGGTCGCCGGCGCGGCCCTCCATTTCAGACAGTCGACCTTGGGTCAGTTGGCGGCGAAGCAATAGAACAGGCCTTCACCGCCGGTGCCCTTGAAGGCTTCAACCGTGCAGCCGCCGCGCGTCGGATGCGACGCATTCCAGGACTTCGCCTCGGCTGAATCGTTCAAACCCGTGCGGTCACTATGGCCGACGATCGCAACGCCTTCCGCACCGCCCATCGTCCAGTTGCCGCAGGTTTCCGCCGCGGCAGTTCCATCAGGTTTCGAGCCTGTCAGAATGTCGTGGCGATTGGGCGTGTCGCCCCTGCCGTTGACGACTTCCCCCTTCTCGTTAAGGGCTGTCTGTTTGGTCAGGTTGTTCTTGTCGCTATGGAGGGATGCGATGTCGTCAGCGACCTTTTCGCCCTTGGCGTTGTACCACGGGCCGCTGCCGATGCGATCCTTGGCATTTTCCGCATCCGTAGACAGGTAAGCCTTCCACGTCTTGCCCGTCGACCCGGCAGCTTTCGCCAGAGTGTCGCAATATGAGTCCGCTCCCTGTAGGCCGCCGAGATCCCCTCCCTTCCCGGGATTAACGCTCGTGACAAAGAAGCTCATGCTGGTGTCTTGCGCATAGACCGCCCCGGACCACGCCAAAGCGACTGCGACAACGGCAAACCGGCGTTTCATTGGTCTCACTCCCAGTTGAAAAGACATCACGAAGCCTACCGAGAGCTTTTGGCGGAGTAAAATCGAAATCCCGTGATGGAAACCGCCAGGCGCTTGAGATGACGGGCTAATCCAATTTTCAAAGTTTCCTTGCGGTCTCGTTTGCTCTACATCTATCGGAGGTTATCAATAGATGGAGCGGAACGTGACACGCTCGACAATTACTTTGGCGTCGGCGGCAATATTCCTTTCGTTCTTCGCGCCGGCAGATGCCGCCATCAAGGTCGTGAAGCAAAAGCCGACCGCCGCATCACTAGCGCCCGGCGAGACGGTTCTCTATGACGACAAGAGGTGCCCTGCTGGCATGATCGCGAAATACGCCAAGCCCAAAAATCGGAATGAAGTCAGACGGGGCCAATGCGTGCACCAATAAGTCCGCTTGATATTACGAGATCCTAGAGGTTCGAGACCACTCGAATTGGTTCTCTGCGGACTTGCGCCGTTGATCGCTCCACCGACCCTGAAAGGGCGCGGACTCTTCGCCCGCGAGCGCGTCGTTACGTTGTCGCCGGGGACAAGTCGGCGTATTCTGTTCCGTTGAGAATTGTTCATTGATGGATATCGGGCGGAATTGGGAAATGCGCCAAAGCTCGACGGTCGCCCGTCTTCTGAAAAGGTCCCCCATGAAGCCCGCTGTCATTGCATCGGCGGCAGTGATTGCCCTCTCGTCCTGCTCCAGCGGTTCAGCCGAAATCCAGCCAATTCCAGGCAGCATCACCTATGGCGGCCACGTGGCACGCCTCACCAAATCGCCTGTCGGTAGCGCCATGCCGCATGAGTTTGACGACGAGTTCGGAAACTTCGTGCAGGAAGTCTATATCGTCCAGCCGGATCGAACCCTGAAGCTGGTGAGGCGTAAAGTGGGCCAGAAGCCGGACCGGTAAATTTGCGAATTGCAGTTTTTTCACGGCGACAGGATGAGCGTAGAAAGCCCGCCTCCAACACGGCCAGGCTTTGACGCCTGGCGCCTCGTTAGAGCCGTTAGTTAGCGAAACTGGGAACGTCCTGTCTCTCGGCCAGCATACCGAACCTCTTGACGAAGCGTCGAAAATTCTCGCCCACGGCGCTCACGGGAAATCTTCCGGCAACCGCTTCACGGCACGCCTTGAGCAGCGTGTCGTATGACAGACCTCGCCGCTCTTCCGGCCAATTCTTGAGGTAGTCGAGCACCTCTTCGAGGCTCGTCACTTCGTCGATGAAATGCTTGCGCTGAACGTAAATGACGCTGTCGAATTGACCGGTGAGTGCCATCTTCCCCTCCCCTGAAATAGGCCTGTACCTTCAAAATTAAGGGGCAAACACAACACCGGCAATCACCCGAACGGGTTATATTGATAGGAAAGAACCGAGGGTTCGCTGCCGCACCATCTCTTCAGAAAATTCGCCATTTATGGTATCAGGCGGGACGTCGTCATCCATCGCGGTCGGGGAGCCGCGCGTCTTCTAAATAGGACATCCATGAAGCCCTCCATCATTGCATTCGCGGCAGTGATCGCGCTCTCGTCCTGCTCCAGCGGTTCCGTCGAAATCGAGCCGATACCAGGCAGCATCACCTATGGTGGCCACGTGGCGCGCCTCGCCAAATCGCCTGCCGGCAGCGTTCTGCCGCATGAGTTTACGGATAATCTCGGGCGATGGGTCCGGGAAACCTATATCGTCCAGCCGGATGGGACGTTGAAGCTGGTGAGACGGCAAATCGGTGAAAAGCCCGAGGCTATGGGTGGATCAGGCATGGGCGGCCGCCCTTGATCCCGGCGTGAAGAGCGGCGCCGCGGCGCTGAGCCACCGGTCAGCAAGAGAACATCAGACCAAAGTCCGGTCCGTTCAGGACCTTGTGCCGATACCAACCGTCGGCCCCTGCATTAGTTTCGGTTTCTGCTGAGTAAATGTTGCGGAGTTTTTGCTGTGACGAAGATCTTCGTCTTGTCGATGTCGCTTGTGCTGGTTGTCTTTTGGGGTTCTGTCGGAGCTTTCGTGTATTCGCTGCTTACGTGAACAGAGGTGGGACGCACCATTCAAAACGCGATCTACGCCTTGCAATCCAGTGGCTTTGACCGCTCGAATAACCGTCTACATATAGTGGGTAGCGGAACCTTCATCCGTGCTCTATAGTTTTCCCTAGGCAATGGAGGTTGTCCTAAGGAGGAGATCATGAGCGACACCGCGATTGGTTTTATGGTGGCTGCAGAATTGTCCGCCTTGTTCTGGGCCGCAGTGTTCATGATTGGTTTCTAGATGTCGTGATCAGCCAACCGCCGCCCAGTCACTCCCTGGTGACTTTCAGATTCATTTTGCTTGCGACAAAAAACCCCGCGCAACGGCAGGGCGTACGGAAGGTCCGGATCGATCGGCGGCAATGCGCCGACCTAGAGGAGATCACTGGTTACGGGTGGTCGCGCAGGCATCCCATCGTGCACCTAAGCCGCTACCAACATTTCTCCGTCCTGAAGATCGGACGTCTTTGCCCTCGCAGCCCTCCCCCTCAGTGCAGCTAGTTCCTCCGCGAGCAGTTCCTCCGCGATCTTCTGGACGGCTGTCCTCAGCCGATCCTCGATGTTCAAACTATCCAACATGTAGGTGGTTATTGCATCCTTCATCAGTTCTTCGATGGCGGGATCGTTGTGCTCTAGCGTGTCGTTCATCGGTGCTGCCTTCAGGTTTCAGTTGCGGGCACTTGCCCTCCAGTTGGCACCTTTGAAGCTAGTCCCAAGAGCCATCTCAATCCATCATGCTTCAGGACGCCTTTCTGAGTTTTCGGGATGCCCACGCCTTCCTTTGGTTTAGTCCGATCCACCGCCAGTATTGCCGGAGCAAACGGTAGCTCTGCCGGCATCACAACTCGCCGAGCCGCGCGGTGTATTCAGGCGTGCAGCCTCACTGCTCCCGAACCGTTCATTCCTTGACAACATGCGGTATGCACCTGAAGGTAGTCGCCCACGGTGACCCGACAGCATTTATGGATTGAACGCGAATGTCCAAGGATTCCAAACTCGAACATTCAGAGCTGGCGGGTGAATTCTCCGAAGACGGGATAACCGTCCTCGTCGATATCTTCCGCACTGCAGGCTCCAATGAAGACTGGACGATGGAAGTCGTCACGCAAGGCGAGGACTTGATCCGCTGGGACGAGCCGTTTGCGACCGACCGCGAAGCCTTCGACGAATTTCTGGCGACAGTCGCACGCGACGGCATACGGTCGTTTCTGGACGATACCGACCCCTCCGTTCATTGACGCGTAATCCCTTCCGTTGCTTGCTTTAGCGTGTTCTCATTCACGCCAAAATGTAAAAATATGGTACAGTCGTAGCGCGGGAGTAAGTGATGCGACGGTACAATCTGCGGCATGAGGCCGACGACCGTTGGCTTGTCGTTGACGGACTGACGATGGAGCCGGCGGAATTGGATGGCGTGCCCATCAGCGGCATGCAGTGGGCGGAAGCCTGTGACATGGTGGACCTCATGAACAACCTTGATAACATCGAACGGGCCTCGGATCGTTACGCCGGTTCGCTCCGGCGGCTGGCCTGAGGGCAGCCTCACGACTGCAAAACTGATCGGCGGTCCGACCCCAACCATGCATTGGACGGAACAAATCCGCCTCCGTCGGGTTCGAGTCGTCAAAGAAGATCGAACCATGGTTGCCGAGCATTTTTCGGCCTTTGCCATTGTTGGCTGCACCTTGCTTCTTGTTTGCGCGATTGCCTACGGGATGCTGACGAACCCCAAACTCTCGCGCGATGAACGGGAAAATGCAGGATTGCGATTGTGAGTGTCTACAACTCCAGCCAGTCCGAAGCACCCGGGCGCCGCCATACGCAATTGACCAGTCACAATAAGGGAGAGCGTTATGCAAAGTCAGGACCGCAGATTCGATTCCGGCACGGATGATGCACGCTGCTCGGATACGGCAGCCGCTGCAACGCGTCGCGAGGAAGCCCGATTGCAGGGCGCACGCGGAGTGGCCTCGAGCATGGGCCACCCGGCAGATGCCGCGGATCCGTCCGGAGACATCAGCCCCGATGGGACGACAAACCCGGCCGCCGTAAAGGAAGTGCCGCGCCTCCACGGCGACGCCTACCTGGTGGAGACCGACCTCGAAGACCAGGATGAGCGCGAGGCAGCGCCCGGCACGAGGGAACAGCAGTAGCAGCGCCATTCCCGCCGCTACACCGAATGGTATCGTCGAGGCGTACCGCAACTGGCGCGAAATGCCTTGTCGCACAAGCCCTTTATCCTTTAGCTAAGGAAGGATCATAAAGGGCATTGCATGGGACGCTCATTTCAGACGCTTTGTTTCCTCGCCTCGCCGGCCACGGAGGCGCTTGCCGCACGGGAAGAACTGATTCGCCTCTACGGTGATGTACCCGCCGAGGAGGCCGACGTCATCGTCGCCCTCGGGGGCGATGGATTCATGCTGCAGACGCTGCATCACACGATGAATTCCGGAAAGCTCGTCTACGGCATGAACCGTGGCTCCGTCGGCTTCCTGATGAACGACTATCACACGAAGAAACTGCCTGACCGCATTTGTGCGGCCGTCGAAAATGCCTTCCATCCCCTCCAGATGACGACGGCCAATGCCGACGGCAGCAACTCCACGGCGCTTGCCATCAACGAGGTGTCGCTGTTCCGCCAGTCCTATCAGGCCGCCAAGCTGCGCGTCGAAGTCGACGGACATGTGCGGCTCGAGGAATTGATCTGCGACGGGCTGATGGTGGCAACGCCCGCGGGCTCCACGGCCTATAATCTTTCTGCCCACGGGCCGATCCTGCCGCTCGAAGCGCCCCTGCTCGCCATGACCCCGGTCAGCGCCTTCCGGCCGCGGCGCTGGCGCGGTGCGTTGCTGCCGAACAAGGTTACGGTCGACATCCATATTCTCGAAGCCGCAAAGCGGCCCGTGAATGCGGTGGCCGACAATACGGAGGTCAAGTCCGTGCTGCATATCCGCATCGCACAGTCGGAGCACATGACTGCGCGAATCCTGTCTGATCCCGACCGCTCGTGGTCGGATCGCATCCTTGCCGAACAATTCGCGGACTGAAGCAATGAGGCTTGGAGCGGCTCTTCTCACAGCAACCCTGGTCAGCGCTTCGGCGGATCTCGCAAAGGCGGTCAGCCCGGCCGAGGTGGCCCTTCCGGCGGCTGTGATCTGCGCAACCAGCACCGGCTATTGGAAGGAAAGCCCCGCCGATATCCTCATCGAACATGCGCCCGGTGCAGCCACCGAACCGGCAAAGGCGGCCCCGGAACCGCGCCATGGCTATTACAAGCTCTTTGCCGTCCGCCAGCCGGACAGGACGTCGAAAGTCTATCTGCAGCAGATCGCCCAGACCGGCAGTGGCCCGGAGATCGTCTCCAGCGTCGAGCTGGACGAGTTCACGCAACTCAAGCCCTATATCACCGACATCCGCCCGGAAACCTCAACGGGCATCATCGAGCAGCCGGGGCTCTTCGCTACGGTCTATCTGAAGACCGATCCGGACGGTTACTCCGAGACATGGACAGTGCTCATCGATGAGTTCGGCGAGATCAAGATCGAGAAGCCGACGAACTGACCGCACCGTAAAGCTCATCGTTTCCTGGGCCTGAAACGGCCGACGGAAGCGCCTCGCGTCACTCGCGCCAGTGCTCGGCCACCCAGGGTGTCGGCAGAATGTAGCGCCGCAGATATTTGAAGGGGCTTCGGCCTTTGCGTATAAGAGAAAGCGCGCCCCTCAGATACTCCATGGCGCTGACGCGCGGCTGGTTCGCCTTGGCGCGGCCGTCGATCGCTTGCTGGGGATGAAACCCGCCGGGAAAGAGAACCACCCTGGCCCCCTTCGGCAGCCGCGATACCAGGAAGTAGTTCAGCGGAAACGGCCAGCGGCAGTCGCGCCGGAAATGCAGGACCGTCTTGCGCGGAAAGAACTTCACGCCCCCGGGCGCATTACGGGTGACAAAGCGCTGTTCGAACCTGTAGAGGTCGGCGACCGCCTGAGGATCTGCACGGAACTTCTCCTGCAGGCTGATAAGCTTGCCGATGGGAAAGCGGAAGATCGATGTCTGTCCCAGACGCTCCAAAGGTGTCGATTGGTTGCGCGCCATGACCACGTCGTCGGTGTCGCCGATCTCGAAGAAGAAATCGAGCGAGCCGACAATGACGAGGTCCAGATCGAGAAACAGCACCGGTCCGTTGAGGTTGCCGAGCCTTGGCCCCCAAAGGCGCGCCTTCGGCCAGATCCCCTTGGTGTTGACCGGCATGTTCTCCACCTCCAGCGGCGGCAGGTCCTCGCAGAGTATGCCGGGATGGAGATTGTCGCGATTGTCGGTGAAGCAGGTGAACGTGAAAGGCGGCGTGATGTTGCGCGCGACCATGGCATACAAGCGATTGATGAATGGGGCGCCATATTTCGTGCCCCAGTTGATACAGATGATCTGCTTGACGCCGCCGCTTGCGGCAAGAACGTTTGTCATCGAATCCAGCCCGTTAAATCGCCCTCCTTAAATCCGGTATTGCCAAAATGATCAAGTCAGCCAGGGATTGCGCCGGGACGAACTGACTGCTGAAAGAATGCGGGAACCGGCGCTGGCAACGCGGGACCCCGGTTTGCGTCCCCGCGGGTGGCACTGGCGGACGCCGGTCGAGCCATCCTCACTGCATCTTTTCGACATCGGACAGAACCCATTTCTTCTGGAAGAATTCCTCGGTGGGTCCATAAGCGCGAAACATCAGCTCGAATTTGCGCGACGGGTCGGTCGGTATCCAGTTGTCATCCTTTCCCTCGGGCGGCTTGGGGCCGAGGAAGAGATCGACGGAGCCATCGGCGTTCTTGATCAATTCGGGAATCTGGGAGGACCGGCTGGCGCGATCGACGTTCCGGATCAACGCGTGCGTTTCGCGGTCGTAAGCGGTCACGGACCAGTATTGCTTCACCGGAACATTCGGCGGCACATGGAGCCTGTAGGTCTTGCCGCCTTCGAACGCATCCCCGTCCTTGTCGCGAATGGAGATTGCGTAGAACTGCCCGGCACCGAGATGTTTGATGCCGATATATGCGTAACTGTAGCCCACGCCACGATGGTCGACCGGGTAGGAATCGGGTTCGTCAAAACCCACCGATCCCGCCTGTATGAGGTCCGGGAAGGCCGGAAACGTCCACCGGCTCCTCTCCGAGAAGAACGGCGGCAACCCCGCATCATATTGCATCTCAAGAAGGCTTCGCGCCTCTTCTACGCCTGACGCCAGCAATGTCTTGTCCACATTGCTCGGCCTGAACGGCTTTCCTCTTTCAATGCCGAGTGTCTTGAGCTGATCGATCATGATCCTGTCGCGAACCAGCCAGGGTTCTTCCTGGACGATCCGATCGAGGTTGTCGAAGAACGTGGTGTCCCATCGGATGGTGGAGTCGAACAGGATGTCCTTGACGTCGATGAACGTCGTTTCGGGAGGATTGGCCGACTGAGAGAGCGGATAGACCTTCAGTTTTCGACCGTAATCGATCGATGCTTGGACATCCGCGTCACCGTGACTGACGAGGTTCGAGCGAAATAGCATGTATCCGCCGTACGTGTCCGACTGCAAAGGGATAAAGCCATCAGGAACCTTGCCTTTATAGCCGGGCGGCAGAATGACGAACTTCCCGCCCTTGCCCTTGTCGTATCCCAGCAAGCCAGCGTCTTCGAGCGGCATCTGCCACACTGTCACGATGTTGGCGTTAAAGGAGGATTTAGCCTCCGCCGCCGGAAGATCGAGAACAACAGGCCCGTCCTTGGTGCTGAAGAACACCATGAAGTACAGCGCATCTGGATTGGGCGTCAGCGTCTGGTTTCGCCAATCGAGCGGCCGCCCCCAATAGATGACCTCTCCGACCTTCGCCCCGGTTTTTGTCAGCATCTCCTGGCGCATCAGGTCGTAGTTGACGGCGGGCATGCCCCAGACCACCGCCTCGACGGCTCGCCGTTCCATCAAACGCTCATTCAGCCTGAGAGGCGACGGACCCGCGGCGTTCGAATGACTCGCGAATGCCAGCGCTATCCATGCCGTGAGAAAAGCCAACCTGCGCATTCGGCGCCCTCCAGATTGATATCAGGCTGCCATGCCAGCGACGTAAAATGGAAGTACGCAACGGTAAATTGACGCGTAAACGGCCGCTTCTGGCGGCATGCAAAAGCCGCCTGCAACGGCCTGCTGCAAGCGGCTTTCGTTAGGTCAACCTGCGAGCAAAACTCAGTCGATGTCGTCGACGACAGCGTCCGGCTTGCCGCTGATGCGGTGCGCGAGTGCTGCTTCCATGAACTCGTTGAGTTCACCGTCGAGCACGTCGCCCGGCGCGGTGCTCGCAACACCGGTGCGCAGGTCCTTGACGAGCTGGTAGGGCTGCAGCACGTAGGAGCGGATCTGATGCCCCCAGCCGATATCGCTCTTGGAGGCAGCTTCGGCGTTGGCAGCCGCTTCGCGCTTCTCGAGCTCGGCCTCATACATACGAGCGCGCAGCATGTCCCAGGCCTTGGCGCGGTTCTTGTGCTGCGAGCGCTCCTGCTGGCAGGCCACTACGATGCCGGTCGGAATGTGCGTGATGCGCACCGCCGAGTCCGTCGTATTGACGTGCTGGCCGCCCGCACCCGACGAGCGGTAGGTATCGATGCGGCAATCGCTTTCGTTGATGTCAATGTTGATCGAGTCGTCCACGACCGGATAGACCCAGATCGAGGAGAAGGACGTGTGACGACGCGCATTGCTGTCATAGGGCGAGATGCGCACGAGCCGGTGCACGCCCGATTCCGTCTTTAGCCAGCCATAGGCATTGTGGCCCTTGACGAGCAGCGTCGCGGACTTGATGCCCGCCTCTTCGCCGTCGTGCACTTCGAGAAGCTCGACCTTAAACTTCGAACGCTCGGCCCAGCGGGTATACATGCGCAGCAGCATGTTCGCCCAGTCCTGGCTTTCGGTGCCGCCGGCGCCGGAATGCACTTCGAGATAGGTGTCGTTGCTGTCGGCCTCGCCAGAAAGCATGGCTTCTACCTGGCGGCGCGCGGCTTCGGCCTTCAGGACCTTCAGAGTGTCTTCTGCTTCCTTGACGACATCCTCGTCGCCCTCTTCCTCGCCCATCTCGATGAGCTCGACATTGTCGTTCAGCTGCTGCTCCAGCTGCTTCACGCCGCTGATGCCGTCATCGAGCTGCTGGCGCTCGCGCATCAGCTTCTGTGCTTCCTGGGCATCGTTCCAGAGGTTCGGGTCCTCTGCCTTGTTGTTCAACCAGTCCAGCCGTCTTATCGCCTGGTCCCAGTCAAAGATGCCTCCTCAGCAGGGTGATAGCCTGCTTGGTTTCATCGACTACGTTCTGGATTTCCGCTCGCATTGTCCTGCTTCTTTGCGTTGGTCTTGAGCTGGTCCGTCAAATAGTTGCGGCAGCCGCGGATGTAAAGCCCGCAGCCCGCCAATCGATCGGTTCAATTAGTCGCCGTCCTTTTCGTACTTCGCAACTTCCCGCTCACATTCGTTCGCCGGGAAGCCGGCTGGCCTGCTTCACCCAATCGACAAACTGAGCTTCGTCGAGCTGACCCTCGTAGATGTCGAGGTAGCGCACGTCCTTGTGCTTGGATTGGCCAGCAGGCAGAGGACGAAGCGACCCGCCACGGAAGAACGTCACCTTGACGTACTTGGTGAAGCAATGAAAGGCGAGAAACCAGCCTTGGCCATCGTCCTCCACGCCGTAGAGAGGCGAGTTCCATTTGACCGCCTTGCGCACGCTGGGAACGGTGCGCACGATCAGCGCGTCGAGGCGGCGTCCGACGTCGCTCTTCCAGCCCGGCATGGCCGCGATATAGGCCTGTACCGGTGCATCGCCGTAGCCCTTCGCGATCTGAGGGTTGCCGCCTGAACGGAGGGGCGGCGCGGCGGCCGCGCGCTCGGCGTCCGCCTTCCCTTCGAGCTTCCTCGACTTGATGGCCGCCTGGTCAGTCATTGCGCGTTCGCTCCGCTCATCCGGATGCTCCTTATCCAGAGGACCCGAAGCCGATCTGCTCAGCAAACCCCTAGTACAGGCCGCCGGCGCCCGATTGCACGGCCTGATTGGCCTGCGGCGAGGTCTTCAGGATTTCCTCCGGCGCCATGGTGCTGTCCATGCCGATGACCGACAGGTTGTCGGCCGGCCCGGTACCGGGCTTGAAGGCCTCGATGATGGTGTTCGGGTCACCCTCCATGGCCGCCATGCCGGTCTTCCGGTCGATCGGGATGAGGTTCATGCCCTGCGGGATGACGAACTTCGATTCAGGCATATCCTTGACGGCGACCTGCATGAATTCGTTGAAGACGGGTGCGGCAAGAGCACCGCCGGTACCGCCCCGGCCGAGCGTGCTCGGCGAATCGAAGCCAATGTAGAGACCGGCGACAAGGTCCGGCGTGAAGCCGACGAACCAGGCGTCCTTCTCGTCGTTGGTCGTGCCCGTCTTGCCCGCGACGTCGCGGCCGCCGAGGTCGATCTTGCCGGCGGCGGTGCCGCGCTGGATCACGCCCTGCATCATGGAGGTGATCTGATAGGCGGTCATCGGATCGAGCACCTGCTCGCGGTTGTCGGCGACGACAGGCTCTTCCTGGCTCTGCCATTCGCCGGCATTGCAGCCCTCGCAGACGCGCTCCTCGTGCCGGAAGATCGTCTTGCCGTAGCGGTCCTGGATCCGGTCGATCAGCGTCGGTTTGATCTGCTTGCCGCCGTTGGCGATGACGGAATAGGCGGAAACCATGCGCATCACGGTGGTTTCACCGGAGCCGAGCGACATGGCGAGCAGCGGCGGCATCTTGTCGTAGACACCGAAGCGATCGGCATATTCGGCAACGACGTTCATGCCGAGGTCGTTGGCAAGGCGCACGGTCATGCGGTTGCGTGAATGCTCGATGGCGAAGCGAAGCGTATTGGCGCCACCGCCCTCGCCTTCATAATTGTCCGGCGCCCATACCTGACCATTGCCGGTCTGGATCTGGAGCGGGTCGTCGCTGACGACCGAAGCCGGCGTATAGCCATTGTCCATCGCGGCAGCGTAGACGAACGGCTTGAACGAGGAGCCGGGCTGGCGCATCGCCTGCGTCGCGCGATTGAATTCCGACTGGCCGTAGGAAAAACCGCCGACCATGGCGAGAACGCGGCCGGTCTTCGGGTCCATGGCGACGAGACCGCCCTGAACCTTCGGCGGCTGGCGCAGACGGTAGGAGGTCGAGTTTTCGCCGCCCAGCCGCTCGACATATACGACGTCGCCAGCAGAAAGCACGCCTTCCGGCGACTTGGCCGTCTTGCGCTCGCCGGTCGAGGAGCGATAGGCCCACTGCATGTCCTTGGCGGTGATCGTCCCGCGCTCGCGGTCGGGGGAAGCCTTGCCGGCGCCGTCCTTGTCCGGCTGAAGACCGATATCGACGCTTTCGGGCGAGACCGCAAGCACGACGGCGAGATGCCATTCCGGCACGTCCGAGAACGCCGGAATATCCGCGAGCTCCTTGCCCCAGTCGGCCGTGGTGTCGATCTTTTTCAGCGCACCGTGGAAGCCGCGACGTTCGTCGTAAGTCGTCAGGCCGTCCTGCAGCGCCTTGCGCGCCGCAAGCTGCATCTGCGG
>NZ_JBNDHT010000125.1:0-21382 GCF_056755115.1 Rhizobium sp. SVR5-2C
GTCAATATAGTGCATGGTACTCCTCCTGAACGAATTTTGGTTGGGATCGTCTCAGCCGCGCTTCAGGCGGCGGACGAGATAGGCGAAGGTCGCCTTGAACATTTCTTCGCGGAACATGTGCTTGCGCTTGGCCTTGATGTCTTCCGGCTTGCCGAGTGCTTTCGCGCCGCCTGCCGCCTCGACCCAGAGCTGCATCATGCAGGCGTTCTCAAGCGAGAGCGCCAGATAGATCGCCTGCTCGATGGTCGGAGCAGCGGTGACGAGGCCGTGGTTTTGCAAAAGCATCGCGCCATGGCTGCCGAGGGTGGCGGCAACCGCTTTGCCGCGCTCGGTTGTGGTGATGAGTTCGGTGGTTTCGGAAAAGACCGGCAGGCCTTCGGCGAAGATAGAGCCGGGATGACCGATCGGCTGCAGTGGCTTGCCGAGGGCTGAAAAGCTGACGGCATAGGGCGCATGAGTATGCACGACCGCATTGATGTCTGGCCGGGCTCGCAACACCTCCGAGTGAATATAGACCTCGTTGTGCCGGCCATGATCGCCGTCGATCTTCTCACCGTCGAGGCCGACGGTGATCAGGTTGTCGAGGGTGATTTCTTCAAGACCGATCTTCGAGGCCTTCATGTAGAAGCGATCCGGCTGATCGGGAACGCGCACGGAGATATGGCCGCGCGTCCAGTCGCCCTGGCCGGCCCGTTCGAGGATGCGGCCAGCCTCAACCATTCTCTGCTTCAGATCTTCATGCATGTTTTTTGTCTCCGCCAGGCCGTCACAACGGAAGCTCGATCCGCTCCAGGCCGGTTGAAATTCACTGTTCGCCGGGGAACCGTCGCAGGCACTACACACGGTGCTTGTCGCCTCGTTTGCGGCCCTGCGAAACGTCGAGGAAAAGCTCGGAAAGCTCCACTTCACGGTCGATCAGGCCCTGCTGATGGGCGTAGCCGATAACCGTTTCCAGCGTCTTGCGGTTCTGCCCGTCGAGCCCGTAGGCCCACGGGTCGCCCCCCATGATCTCCTGCTGCTCTTCCCAGGCTTCGCGATACCAGGCGAGCGGTACGATACGCGGGTCCTCCATGCGCTTCATGGCAATGCGCTTTGACTCGTTGAAGGCCTGGTAGAGATTGACCGCGACCCAGGGATGGCGCTCGATGATCTCCGGGCGGATACCGAGCACATGCATGATCGGGAAGATGCCAGTTCGCTTGTAGTAGGCGATCTCTTCGCTCTTGTAGTCAGGGAATAGCCGGCCGACGCGCGGATCGCGATCGGTGATCGGATCGATCAGATCGGGATGCAGCAGCGCATCGATTTCGCCGTCGACCAGCATCTGCTCGATGGACTTGTCATTGCTGATCTTGTGAAGCGTCAGGCCTTCCGGCAGCTTGAAATCGACGTCCTCGTCGAGTTCGGAATACCATTCGATCGACTTGTGCGGAACGCCATATTCGCTTTCCAGTATTCCGCGCAGCCAGAGCGACGCCGTCACCAGATAGGCTTTCACGCCGACCTTCTTGCCGATCAGGTCCTTCGGTTCGCGAATGCCGCTTGCGGTATTGGTGAAGATGAAGCCGTGCCGGAAGCGGCGGTGCAGGAACACGGGAATGGCCTCGAACGGAAGTCCGCGCGTCTTGGCCGCCATGTAGGAAGAGAGCGAAACCTCCGCCACGTCAAATTCGCCGTTGCGTAGAAAGCGCCAGTGACGCGTGGTCGAATCCATCTTCGTCACGATCGTCAGTTCGATGCCGTCGGGCGAGACGATGCCTTCCTTCAAGGGCCGCACGATCTCGTAATCGCCGCAAGCGAGCGTCAGCTCAAGCTTCTTTACCACTTTCTCCTCCTAGAGCCCGCGGCCGAAGCGACCGCCGCTTTATCTAGCGCCACCATGCGCTGAACGGCAATTACTTGTCCAGCATTTTTTCAATTTATCCTGCATTGTGAGATTTTTTTGATTTTGAATTGACGGCAAAACCGATCTCGCGTTAGACATTGTTCGAAATTGCCGCGCGACCGCAGTCTACCCACGCGGTCCGGTGCCGTCTTCGAGGAGGTGAAGCGGGCCGGCGGCCAACCAATGGATATGACCATGAACCAAACGGATGTTCTCATTGTCGGAGCAGGCCCAGTCGGGCTGACGCTCGCTATCGATCTCGGCCAGAAGGGTGTGCGCTGCACCCTGGTCGAGAAGAAGCAGGCGCCCGAATTTTTGCCGAAGATGGAGCGCTGCAACGCCCGGACGATGGAAATCTTCCGGCGCATGGGCATTTCGGAGAAGATCAGGAAGGCCGGTCTCGACGGCTCCATCCCGATGGATGTCTATGTCGTGCTGGCGATGAACGAACCGCCGCTGTTACGTCTGCCCTATGCCTCGGTGTCAGAGGCGCTGGCGGAAGTAAAAGCCTGCAATGATGCGACGCAGCCGCTCGAGGCCTACCAGCTCATCTCCCAGTATACGCTTGAGCCGCTCCTAAAGTTGGTCGCCGAGGCTCTGCCGACTGTTACGGTTCTCTACGACCGCGAATTCATTTCTTTCGAACAGGATGCCGAAGGCGTCACCGCGCGCACGATCGACGGGAAAGGCGCGGATCATATGTTCCGGGCCAAATATCTCGTCGGCTGCGATGGCGGTGCGAGCCCGGTGCGCAAGCAGCTCGGCATCAAGCTGCGCGGCGAGGGAAATCTCCTGCATCTGCGTCAGGCGCTCTATTACAGCGAAGACCTCTACAGCCGCATTCCACTCGGCGATGGGCCTGGGCGCGGCCGCCATTATCACGTTGCCGATGGACAGGCGACGTTTCTCATCATGCAGGATTCGACAAAGCACTGGACGCTGCATGCGGTCGTCGAGAAGGACGAGGACATGGCGGCACAATTCGAAAAGGCCGTCGGCGTGCCGGTCGATTACAAGATGCTCTATGTCGGTCAATGGAAGCAGAATCTCCTGCTGGCGGACAATTATGGCGCCGGGCGCGTTTTCCTGGCCGGCGACGCGGCTCATCTTGTCATCCCAACGGGCGGGCTCGGCATGAATACCGGTGTCGGCGATGCCGTCGATCTCGGCTGGAAGCTCGCAGCCGTCCTGCAAGGTTGGGGCGGGCCGAACCTGCTACGCTCCTATGAGATCGAGCGGCGGCAGGTTGGCGACCGCAACGTCGGCGCCTCGCGCTATGCCTCGCTCGGCCGGCGCAAGTGGCGTTCGCAGTACCGGCCGAACATCCGCGATAACACGCCGGAAGGCCAGGCGACGCGCGACAACCTTACTCGTGTCGCGGATATCGAGCAGCGCAAGACGAACGAGATGATCGGCGCCGAACTCGGCTATCGTTATGTCGGCTCACCGGTCATCACCGACGAGCCCGGCGGGCCGGAACATCTCTTCCGCGAATATCATCCGACGACCTGGCCGGGCGCGCGCCTGCCGCATCTCTGGCTGGGCGACAACGATCCGGTGCAGGACCATATCGGGCCGGGCTATACGCTGTTGCGCCTCGGCGGCACGACGATCGATACGAGCAAGCTGGAAGAAGCTTTCCGCGCCCGGCGCACACCATACCAGACGCTGGATATCGACGCCCCGCATGTGCGCGACATCTATGGTTACGATCTCGTGCTGGTGCGCCCGGACATGCATGTCGTCTGGCGCGGCAAGAGCGCGCCGGAGGATGCCGAAGCGCTTGCCGCCATGGTGACAGGGCACTAAGCCGTCAACTGCGCGCCAGGCTCTTTGAAAGGATCCCGGCGCAAAAGACGACGCGTTCAGCGACCTCTTCCTCAGCCTTGGCGCTTATGCGCGTGTCCTTGAGCGTCAGGCTGAGACTGCCGACAATTTCCGAGCGTGCATCGAAGACGGGCGCTGCGATGCCGACGACGCCGGGGGTGACATCACCCGTCGTGCTCACCCAGCCGCGCTCCCGATGACCCTTCAGCGTCGCCTTGACTTCCGCAAGTGAGGCGCCGAAGCCGGCCGACGTAAACTCGTCCTTCGCCATGCCGAAAAGCTTCTTGAGTTGATGATCAGGCAGGTAGGCGAGGATCGCAACCGAGGCAGCACCATGCAGCAAGGATCGCATGCGCCCGCGCTCGTAGTTGCTGTGGATGGCATCCGTGCCGGTTTCCTGATGCACGCAGAGGACTTCGAATTTGAAGCGCCGGCAGAGCAGGGCAATGCCCTTGAAGCGGGTGGATAGCTCTTCCATCACCGGGAGGGCGGCGCGAATCAGCACGTCGCCGGTTCGTATCTTGTAGTCGAGTTCGACGATCCGCGGTCCCAGCATGTAACCGACACCGGGGAGCGAGCTCAGCAGGCCGGCGTCGGTCAACGTCTTGAGATAGCGGTACATTGTCGAGCGCGTATAGCCGAGCGACTCGCAGAGCTCCTCGAAGGTAACCGTCACCGCATCATCGCCGGCATCGAAAAGATCCAGGATACCGATCATCTTTTCGAGACTGTTCAAGCGCTTTTCCTCGCCGGAACGGAAGCAGTTGGAAACATCTGGAATGGGATAGAACTAGCGGAAGGCACCATGGAATCTCTGCAGCAGCGGTGACGATGACGCACTATAGGGCGAGCAGAGGAACGCATGCAAGCGCATGCCGTGGCCGTTTCCCGGCCACGGCATGCTTGGTATTTCAGACAGCTGCGTTCCAAGCTTCCGGGAAAAGGCCGTCGCGGATTGCGCCGCCGGCGTAGTATTTCCAGAGCTTGCGGATGTGGTGGCCGCGGCGGAAGCTGTGGGCGAAGGATTCCATTTCCTCTTCCGTCAGCGGCTTGATCTTACCGAGCGAGGCGGCGCGATAGGCAGCTTCGGCATTCTCGACCAGGTGCACGGCATCGATGAAGACGGCGCGGACGGTCTCGGCGGTGACGATCTGGCCGTGGGCGCGGATTTGCATCGCATGGCAATCGCCGAGCGTCGCGACGATGCCGCGGCCGCGCTCGGGAGTGTCGACATGGGCAGGGTCGGAATGAACGGGAATGCCGTTGCGCCAGCGGATCGCGTGGTTCTTCACCGGCGGCAGCGGCATGTCCTCGACCAGCGTGAAGACGTTGGTGACGTCATGGTGGAAATGCGCCACCGAATTCACGTCCGGGCGTGATCTATAAATCTCACAATGAAGGAAAGTTTCTGACGGCGGCTTCGAGCCCGTAGGTCCCGAAATAACCTTGCCGTCGAGATCGCAGACGAACAGATCCGAGGGCGCCACATCGGCGCGGCTCTTGTCCTGCGGCTGAATCAAAAAGGTCGTTCCGCCCGGCAAACGCGCGCTGACATGGCCGCTATATTCCAGTATTTTGAGACTGTTCAGCAGCCGCGTCGCCATCGAGACATCGTGGCGCAGCGCGTTTTCCGAGGGCTCGGCCGGAGCCTCTGGTTCGTGTTTATGAGATTGCATGGGCATTCCTCCAAAAAAACAAATCCCATATTATACGACTTTGTGAGGCAAGCAAGCGATGGCGCAATCAGATTTCGATCATCACTTCGTTGTTCTCGACCACGACCTTATATGTCTTGATCGGGAGCATGCAGGGCGGTGCCGTGACCTCGCCGGTGCGGACGTCGAACTTGCCATTGTGGAAATCGCATTCGACTTCATGGCCTTCCAGATAACCGTCAGCCAGCGAGCCCGGGCCGTGGGTGCACAGGTCGTCGGTCACATAAAAAGTGCCGTTGATATTGAAAACCGCGAGCACAAGATCGCCTTCCTCGACCCTGATGGCGCTGTCCCAATCGACATCGTCGGTGGAACACAGCCTGATCCGCGAGCATGTATCAGACATTTTAAGCATCTCCTTCGTAGCGCTGTCTCCGCTTGACTAGGCGGTCGTCAGCATGTACCTTCTAAAAACGAAACGATGTTCTGCATAACGGAACACTTTAAAAATACCCGATCGGGCGCGAACGTCAACCGTAAAAAGACGCCCGTTTTAAAGCAACGAGAGAGACCCGGCGGGGTCTGCTACCTTGAGGAGGATTGCGATGCTGAGAAAAGAACAGAACGATCTGCTGACCCAGACAGGCCCCGAAACGCCGATGGGCGACATGTTTCGCTGTTACTGGATTCCGGCGCTTCTCGCTGAGGAGCTGCCGGACAATGATTGTGCGCCTGTGCGAATCAAGCTCCTCAACGAAAGGCTGCTCGCCTTCCGCGATAGCGAGGGCCGCTATGGTCTGATCGACGAATTCTGCGCCCATCGCGGTGTTTCGCTCTGGTTCGGCCGCAACGAACAAGGCGGTCTGCGCTGCCCCTATCACGGCTGGAAATACGACCATACCGGTCAGTGCATCGAAGTGCCCTCGGAGCCTAAGGAAAGCGGCTACTGCAGCAAGATCAAGCTGAAGTCCTATCCGCTGATCAAGATCGGCGACATCCTCTGGACCTACATGGGCCCGGCCGACAAGCAGCCGCCGCATCCGGAATGGGAGTTCGCGCTCGTGCCTGCCGAGCAGACCTTCACCTCCAAGCGCTGGCAGGAGTGCAACTGGCTGCAGGCCATGGAAGGCGGCATCGATTCCAGCCACGTTTCCTGGCTGCACAGCGGCAATCTGAACAGCGACCCGCTCTTCAAGGGCGCCCGCGGCAACAAGTACAATATGTCCGATGCCAAGCCATTCTTCGAAGTTACCGATAGCGAGGGCGGCCTTTACATCGGCGCTCGCCGTAATGCCGAAGAAGGTCATTACTACTGGCGCATCACGCCCTGGATCATGCCGTCGTTCACCATGGTTCCGCCGCGCGGCGACCATCCGGTCCACGGCCATTTCTGGATCCCGATCGACGACGAGAACTGCTGGGCCTGGAGCTTCGACTACCATCCTGTCCGCGCGCTGACGACGGAAGAGCGCCAGGCGATGAAGGACGGCAAGGGCATCCATGTTGCTTATGTCCCCGGCACCTTCCGCCCGGCAGCCAACAAGGACAACGACTACTTGATGGACCGTGAGGCGCAGCGGAAGGGCATCACCTATTCCGGCGTCGAGGGCATTGCCATGCAAGATGCATCGCTGCAGGAAAGCATGGGCCCCATCGTCGACCGCAGCAAGGAAAACCTGGTGTCGACCGATAACGGCATCATCATGGCTCGCCACCGGCTGCTGAAGGCTGCACGCGCGCTGAAGGACAAGGGCACGATCCCTCCGGGCGTCGATCCGGCCCATCATCGTGTTCGTTCGGCAGCGATCGTACTGCCGGTCGACAAGTCGTATACCGATATCAAGGACGAAGCGCTGACCGTCATCGCCGGCAAGGCGCAGACGTCGGTCTGACGAAGGAGATGACGTCATGCAACTCGGATTGAGCGAGAGCGCACGGGCGACGACTGCGGAAGAGGCACGCTTCCGCGTCAACTATCCCAACTCGAAGCCGCGCAAATCGCGCATCATCGCGCTCGACGCGGAAGGGCTTGAGGCGCTGGAAAAGTTGACCAGCGCAAGCAGCTGGCCGGGCGCGCATTTTCTTCGTTACGTCGAAGCGAAGGGAGCGAGCGACTCGCTGCACATGTTGCCGGTCGACGCCGTGCTAGAGGACCGTGACGGCAAGCGGGTCAACCTTGCCGACGAAATCGCCGACGCCGATGTCATCGTCATGGTGACAACGGCCGGCGCCTCGGCGGAAGCGGCGGAAGTGATTGGCAATGCCTGCTTCGTGCGCAGCAAGATGACCACGGGTCTGGTCCTGAATTCGACGGATGTCCCGGCGGAGGATCTTGCCCGCACGCTGACGGCGATGCGTCCCTTTGCCGCGATGCTGGTCATCTCCAAGGGGGACGAATACGTCCCCGAGATGCTGAGCGCGCTAAGGGTTTAAGATGGCAGTAACGTTGACGTGAGTATTCGCGGGAGCTGTGTTATGGACGATCACTTACTCCCGGGGAAGAAACGGAAAACGCAAGCCATGAATGCATCTGTGAAAGAAATGACACGCGCGAAGAAGACGGCTCCTGCCAAGCGCAACCGCCTCTCGTCCGTGACGACCGCCATTCGTCTTCTGAAAGCATTTTCAGAAGACGAGGTCGAAATCGGCGTCAGCGCCCTGGCGCAGAAGCTGAAGGTCGCAAAGAGCACGGTGCATCGGCTGGCTGTCACGCTGGTAGCAGAGGGTCTGCTGGAGCAGAATCCGGAGACCGAGCGCTACCGTCTTGGCATCGGCCTGTTCGGTCTCGGCACGCTCGTTCGCCGACGCATGGACCTGTCGAATGAGGCGAGACCCTATCTCTTCGATCTGCGCAAGCATACCGGCGAGACGATTATCCTCGGCATTCCGAGCGATACGGAAGTGATGCACGTTTATGACCTCGAGAGCCCGCAGGCGCTCGGCATCAAATCGGATCTCGGCGCCCGCAAGCCGGCTTATTGCACGGCGGTCGGCCGCGCAATCTTCGCCTTTGCGCCCGAGGAGATGATCGACCGCGTGCTTACGCCGCCGCTCACGAAGCGGACCGCGCACACGATCACCGATGTAGCGCGCCTGCGCGAGGTGTTTGCGGAAGTGCGCCAGCGCGGTTTCGCAGTCGAGGACGAGGAAAGCGAGCCCGGCATCCGCGTTATTGCGGCTCCGGTCAGGGATTCGAGCGGCTCGGTCGTTGGTGCGGTCGGGGTCGCCGGTCCGTCACAGCGCTTGTCTCTCGACGCGGTCGAAAGCTTTGCAAGGCCACTGCTCGATACCGTGGCAACCATTTCATCCCGCCTCGGATACGGGGCGGTCTACCGGAGATAAGGCAATGAGGAGGACTGCATGAGCGTGATAACATTGAGTGGGACCAGCGTGAGCTGGCCCTGCGACGACGGAGACACGATCATGCGGTCCGCCCTTCGGGCTGGCCTCGGCTTTCCTTACGAATGCAATGTCGGCTCGTGCGGCAATTGTCGTTTCGATCTGCTGGAAGGAGAGATCGAGGAACTGAGACCTGATGCTCCCGGCCTCAGCGAACGCGATCGCGGCCGCGGCCGTCGCCTCGGCTGTCAGGCCCGACCGCTCTCCGACTGTGCCGTCAAGCTGCGCCTGATGCCGCATTATGAGAGCCGATTCCGCCCGGTGCGCCAGGCCGCCACGCTCACGGCTACCCGCGATATCACCCACGACATCCGAGAATTCCGTTTCAAGCTCGAGACGCCCGCTCCGTTCCTCTCCGGACAATATGCGCTTCTGGCGCTGCCGGGCGTTGAGGGAAGCCGCGCCTACTCCATGGCGAGCACCGGCGATCAGGCTGACGAGTGGCATTTCCAGATTCGCCGGGTCCCGAACGGCGCCGCAACCACCAAGCTCTTCGATGGCCTGAAGGCAGGCGACCGCATCGAAATCGACGGGCCGTACGGCATGGCCTATCTGCGGGAAGATGCATCGCGGGATATCATCTGCCTTGCGGGTGGATCCGGTCTGTCGCCGATGATCTCGATCACCCGCGCCGCCGCTGTCTCGCCTGCACTGGCTGGACGCCGCATCGACTTTATCTATGGTGGACGCGCCGCACGCGATATCGGTGGCAAGGAGATGCTGGAGGAACTTCCAGGTTTCGGCAGCACGATCCATTATCATCCTGTCGTCTCCGGCATGCCGGAAGAGGAGGATGGCTGGAATGGCTACCGCGGCTTCGCGCATGAGATCGCCGCCAAGCTCTTTGCCGAGCGGCTGCCGGAATGCGAAATCTACTTCGCAGGTCCCCCGATGATGGGGCAGGCGATACAGAAAATGCTGATTGATCTCGGCGTGCCACCTGCCCAGGTTCACTTTGACCAGTTTTATTGACCGATGAAACTCCGCCAGCTCGCATACTTCGTCAAGGTCGTCGAAGTCGGCAACATCACGAAAGCCGCCGAGCAGCTGAATCTTGCCCAAACGGCACTTGGAATCCAGATCCGCAACCTGGAGGACTCGCTGCAGATCCAGCTGCTCGAGCGGCACTCGCGCGGCGTCAGCGCGACACCCGCCGGGAAGCTGCTTTACGAGCGCGCGCTGGAGATCCTGCAGCGCATCGAAGACACACGCCGCGACCTGATTTCGCTCGGCGGCGAGCGCGTGCGGGTGCGTCTCGGCGCAACGCCGAGCATATTGAAGCTGATCGGCACCGACGTTCTGGTCGCGGCCAATGAGCAACTGCCGGGCATCTCGCTGCATCTCGTCGAAGAGCTGAGTTTCGTGCTGTCGGATGCGCTCGAGCGTGGCGAGCTCGACTATGTGCTTGCCTATGATATCGAGGATAGTCCTGGCGTGCGTCGCATAGCGCTCATGGAAGAGGATCTGCTGCTGGTTTCAGCGCCGGATGGGAAGGCGGTTGAGCCGAATGTCTCCTTCCGGCAGGCGGTCGCCGGCGACCTCGCACTCGTTTCCAATCGCGATATCATATGGCGGCGCGTGCATGAAACGGCGTCGCGCCTGTCGCTCGACGTAAAGATCACCTATCAGGTGCAATCCATGGAGGCGATCAAGGCCCTGATCCTGCACGGTGTCGCCCATAGCATCATGCCTTATGGCATCGTTTCGGAAGAAATAGAGGCGGGCGAACTCATCGCCCAGCGGATAGAGCGGCCGGACGTCAAGCTGACGCTGTACCTTGCGCATGCCTCGAACAAAGGCCTTGCGGACGAAGGCCAGTTCCACGCCTTCATCGACAGTATGGTCGGAAAGCTTGCGAAGGCGATCGGCGCCTACGCTCATCCGATAGACCGGATAGTGGAAAGCTGATCCACAATTTATCTTTGATCTAGGCAATATGATTTGCCTTGGACATTTGCTGCGACGCACTTGATGATCACGGCGAATTGAGAGGTTCCCGGCGCCGAAAATCGGCGAATGAGCGGCATTGATCAAACGTGATTCAATGGGTGGCCAAAGGTTGCCAAAGGCTCGTTTTGCCGGGTTGTTGGGGAGAGAGAATCCTGAGATCTTCGCTTCGTTTGTCCTTCGGCTGCTGGAATTATGACCGGACGCGGGCAATCATGGACAGAACGGTCGTGCCCGATGGTATCGACCTTATTTATCTGAACATGCCGGTGGAGGAGACCTTCTTCCGCATGCTGCGCCATCGTGAGTTCGATGTTGCCGAGATGTCGCTGTCATCCTATGTGATGTCCCATTTCACGGAAGACCGCCCTTTCGTGGCGATCCCGGTCTTTCCCTCGCGCTATTTCCGGCATTCGTCGATCTACGTGAATGCAGCGGCAGGCATTCGCGAACCGGCCGACCTTGTCGGCAAACGCGTCGGCAGTCCCGAATATCAGATGACGGCGCCCGTTTGGATCCGCGGCATCCTTTCTGACGAATACGGCGTCAAGGTCGACGACGTGACACATTATACCGGCGGTGAGGAGGAGCCGAACCGTCCGGAAAAGCTTGCTCTCGACCTGCCGGAAAATATCCGTATCAAGCGGATTGGCCCGACCCAGACGCTGTCTGCAATGATCCGCGATGGGGAGATCGATGCGCTCTTCACCGCCCGCAAGCCTTCTTCCTATGGCGGTCCGAACGGCGGGGTACGGCGGCTTTTCGAAGATTTTGTCGATGTGGAACGAGCCTATTTCCGCAAGACGAACATCTTTCCGATCATGCATACGATCGTTATTCGCCGGGAAATCTACGAAGCGCACCGCTGGATCGCTCAGTCTCTTTATAAGGCTTTCGCCGAAGCGCAGTTACGCATCTATCGTGAACTCGAGGAGACCGCCGCACTCAAGGTGATGCTCCCCTGGCTGAACGCACATGTCGAGGATGTCCGGCGTATCATGGGCGACGATTACTGGAGTTACGGCTTCAAGCAAAATCGCGAAACGCTGGATACCTTCCTGCGGTACTCCTACGAACAGGGGCTCTCGAAAAGGCGTCTTCGCGCCGAAGACATTTTCGTTCCGGAGACCATGGAACACTTCGTCATCTAAGCAATCAGCCGGCAGGGCAGTGCGCTATGCAGGCGCCGTATATCTGCCTTGCCGCTGCCCGTCTTTCCATTTTAGCACTTGGCGCTTATATGCAGTGCAACATAATGGCGGAGACAGGAACGATGACGACATTGGCTTTTCGAAATGAAGGCAATTCCGAATGGGTCCGCAGTGCTTTCGGCGGATTTTTCGACGGCGTGAGCCTCATCAGCGCCGCTCGCGAGTGCTCGCGGGCGCGGCGCGAACGCCGGGCGCCTTCACGAGCCGCCCTGCACAGCCTTGGGATCGACGAAACGGCTTTCGAGCGCACCTACAAACGTCGTTGAATCTCTCTAGACATACATGAAAGAAGCGGCGATCAGATCGCCGCTTTTTCATTTTAGGCACCCTTCAGACGATCAAACCATGCCGACGAGGAAGCCGGCACCTGCACGGCAGCAAAGCCACCGGCGAGACGCGTGGCAATAAAGCTGCGGCGTTCGCCGACGCGGCCGACCGCCACGCATAGATCTTTCAATAGTTTACAGCGCGAACCGCCGCTTGGCAGGTAAAGGTTTCCGCGCACTTGAACAAGCTACGCGCGGTTTTTGCCGATGCCGGAACGACGTCTCCCCCGCATTCGAACTCCTCACGCCGCAGCGAAGTAAAATTTATTCGCTTTACATCCGCGTTAAGTTTTTTTATCGTTATCTCTATGAAAAATATAACTTTTCGACAGCTCAGATCGTTACTCGCGATAGAGACTCACGGAAAGATCGTTGACGCTGCGAAGGTGCTCGGCCTCACGGCACCGGCAGTCACACTGCAACTTAAGCAACTCGAAGCCGAAGCAGGTGTCCAGCTTTTCGAACGCATGGCCCACGGCATGTACCCGACGGAAGCGGGGAGGGCCGTCCTTGCTGCCGCTCGCGATATTAATGATCGCCTTCACCTGCTGAGCGATGAGATGAATGCGTTCAAGGGTCTTAAACGTGGCCGCATCACGGTCGGCGCTGTTTCGACCGTACGGTATTTCGCAAAGCCGATGCACAATGCCTTTTCAGCCGAGTTTCCGGACATTGACCTCGAAGTTATCATCGACCGTCGCGCCGAGACGATCGAGCGGCTGAAGAACCGGACCATCGACATCGCGCTCGTCGGCAGGCCGCCGCGCAACATCTCGGTTCGCGCCGCCATCTTTGGGGAGCATTCTCTGGTTGTTGTCAGCGCTCCCAATCATAGCCTAGTCGGCCGCTCGGCCATTTCAAAGGCCGAAATCGCGGAGGAACATTTCATCGTTCGTGGCTTAGGATCGAGCACCCGGATATTCTTCGAGCGTTTCATGAACGAGGTTCCGGGCAGGGCGGCTCGTGCGAACACGGAAATGGACGGCGTCGAGGACATCAAGCGGGCCGTCATGGCCGATACCGGTGTTGCGTTTCTCGCCGCCCACAGCGTCGCTGCTGAAGTTCAGGCGGGCAAACTCGCTATCCTCGACGTCGCCGGTCTTCCGATCCGCCGTCAGTGGTTTGCCGTCAGCCGCACTGACCGGGCGATGACCCCGGTCATGACGGCCTTTCAAGAGTTCCTGGTCCGGCAGAGCGGCAGATTTCTGCCGGATGCCCAGCCACACTGAATTTTTCTCAGGCACTTGCCTTGAGGAACTCAATGACGCGCGCATTGGTGCTCGCTTCGTCTTGGGCTGAAACCGGAACATCCCAATATTGCGAGCCCGGAATGCATTCCTGCAGATAGCGTGCGGCCGATGTCGCGTGTGACGCGTCGGCGCCCGGCACGATCAGGGTCGGAATGCTGAGACACAGCAGGTCCTCCGGTTCGGCACCGGGCGAGGTGTCACGATCCAGAAGGCTCCGGACCATGCCCGCGAGGATCAGCTTGTACTGCTCGACGTTCTGCTTCGCATAGCGTTCCGCAAACTCGGGATCGGTGCGCAGGGCCGAAACCCACGGGCCGACACGCGCGTCCTTGCCGAAGGCGCTGCCAGGCTGCCTCGCAAGAGCGACGACAGCTTCGAGCCCATTCTGATGGACGAAGGCCAGGTGCTCGGCAAAGCGCTGGTGCCCGTTGATCCGGTATTTGGCGCCGCCGACGGGCCAGAAAAGCACCATGCCTGCAGTTGCCTGCGGGTACGCGACGCCGAAGGCAACGGCGACACTGCACCCCATGCAACCGCCCATGATGTGGGCCTTTTCGATATTGAGCGCGTCGAGCATGCCCTTGGCGTGGTGAGCATAATCGACCCACTGCAGGGGCTCGACGCGGCCACCGGTCTTGCCGGTGTCGCGGCGGTCAAAGGCGATGCAGGTATAGTTTTCCGAGAGATTGTCGAGGAACTTCACTTGCGAATAAATGCCCTGCGTGCGCCATTTTTCCACGTCGGCATCGAAGCCGCCGGGGGCGCACATCAGCAGGGGAGGACCGGAGCCGAACACCTCGTAATAGGTGTCGATTCCATTAATGGTAACATTTGCCAAGGTTCACCTCCTTGAATGGATGCCCGGACCGCAGGGCGGCCGCGGGCTTGAATGGGTCAGAGGCCTTCGCAACCAAGGCGCTGGAGCGTTTCGTCGACCCAGAGCTTGGGATCGAGCTTGCCAGCCAGGGTATTGGCGACGGTCTTGGATTCGGCCTCGTGCTTTTTGGCAGCGGCTTGGTAGAGGGCTTCGGTCTGGTCGTAGGGGACGCAGAGCAGGCCGTCATCGTCGCCGATGATGAGGTCGCCCGGTTCGATCACCATGCCGCCCAAGGAGATCGGCACGTTGATCTCGCCCGGACCGTCCTTATAGGGGCCGCGATGGGTGACGCCGGCGGCGAATACCGGATAGGTATTGGTGCGGATCCAGCCGTAGTCACGCACGGCGCCGTTGATGACGACGCCGACGACGCCAATGGCGCGGGCATGCGACAACATCATTTCCCCGACCAGGGCGTTGGAAAGATCGCCACCGGCGTCGACGACGATGACGTCGCCCGGTTCAGCCATCTTGAGGGCCTTGTGAATCATCAGATTGTCACCCGGACGGGTCCGGACAGTGAAGGCTGCGCCGGCCATGGCGCCACCGGCATGGAGCGGGCGCAGCGTCGGGCCGCCGGCGCTCAGACGGTTCATGGCGTCGCTGACGCAAGCCACCGGGACATCGAGAAAGCGCTTGGCGGTTTCGGCGGTCACCTTGCGGTGGCGCGGCATGATTCTGAATCCGATGGACACGATCGTTGCTTCCATTTTTTCGTTGACGGAGTGCCGACGCGGGAGCCGATGGGTGACATGGATCGCGTCGGTAGGATCAAGAGCCGGGCGGGATGGTCCCCGCCCGGAAGAGGTCTATGGCCCGGGGCTTATTCCCAGGGCATCAGCGAGGCATGGATCACGTTCGGCACGCCCTTGCCGCCCACCGACTCGATGGCCAGCGCCGCGTCCTTGAGGCCGAACTTATGAGTGGTGATCATGTCCAGCGGGAAGCGATTGGAAGCGATCTGCTGCAGGGCCAGTTCGCAGGCCTCGTAGCTGTGGCCACGAGCGCTCTTCATGGTGATGGCCTTGACCGTCATCTTTTCGAGCGGGAAGTTCGGGAACTCCTTGAGCTCGCCCTGCACCAGGATGGTGCCGGCCTTGCGCTTGAGAGCTTCGATGCCCAGCGTGATCGGGATGGTGCCGGCGCCGGCGGTGCAGTCGAGCGAAACGTCGACGCCCTTGCCGCCGGTGATTTCCATGATGCGTGCCAGCGGATCTTCCTTCTGCACGTCGATGACGTAGTCGGCGCCGAGCTTCTTGGCCACTTCCAGGCGGGCAGCGTCCTTGCTGGTGCCGGTGACGATGATGAGGGAAGCGCCGGCCTGCTTGCAGATCACGGTCTGGGACAGGCCCTGCTGGCCGGGACCCTGGATCAGCACGGTCGAGTTATAGCCGACGCCCGAATCGAACAGCGACCATTCGATGCCGTTGGCCATCGGGGTAACGAGGCCTGCCAGTTCGGGCGAAACGCCCTTGGGCACGTGGTGGACCACGGCGTTCCACGGCAGGTAGACATATTGCGCAAAGCCGCCCCAGAGATGGGGAGCACGTTCGGCCGAGGTATAGCCGTAGCGGATGCCTTCGGGATTCTTGCGCCAGTCGGTGTTTTCACAGTGGCGGTACTGGCCACGGTGGCACCATTCGCACTTGCCGCACATGACATAGTGTTCGACGAAGACCAGATCGCCTTCCTTGAAGCCCTTGCGGCGCGTGAACTCGCGGCCCGCCTTGGCGATATAGCCGATGTTCTCATGGCCCATGATGGTGGGCGCATTGTTCGGCGGCGTCTTGAACAACTTGACGTCGGTGCCGCAGATGCCGGCAACTTCCATCTTGAGAAGCGCGCCGTCTTCCGGAATGTCCGGCATCGGAAATTCCTGGATTTCCATTTGGCTGGGTCCGGTGCGGACCGCGGCGAGAACCTTTTCAGTCATGCGTCAACTCCTTGCGCTTGGCAATGGCCGGCTGCGGACCCCGCATCCGGCGCTTGATGTTTTTCCATATTCAGTTTTGACAAGGGCAGGGTCGCTGCCCTATGTAATCTCTTACCGGCCGCCATCGGGGCGTCGGCTTTCCCGTTCGAAACCATGCTCAAGACAGCTTCCAGAAATGCCGAGCACGTTGCCGCGATCCGCCAGATAAAGGCCTGGACGCGCGAACGCTTTTCGCTGTCCGAAGACGTTTCCGTCATGGTGGCGGAGGTCGCCTGCGGCATGCCGGGCTGCCCGCCGCTGGAAACGATCGTGACCTTCTGGACGAGCCCCGAAGCACGACACGTCTTCAAGGCCTTCAAGCCGGCCCGCGAAATGACGCCGGATGACCTGCCGCCCTATTGGATGAAGAACGCCATCGTCTCTGACAGCGAAAATCCGAACTGCTGCTGAGCGGCGGCTCATGCCGCCCGGCCCGGCCGCCCGCGCGCGGTCAACTGCTTGTCGAGCCGCGGATAGACGCGGCGCGCATTGCCTTCGAAGACCTTGTAGCGGCTCGTCTCGTCAAGCGAGCTCAGCTGGTCGATATAGCGCTTGGTATCGTCGTAATGATGCCCGGTCTCCGGATCGATGCCCTTGACAGCGCCAAGCATTTCGGAGGCGAAGAGGATGTTGTCGACAGGGATGACCTTCGACATCAGCTCGATGCCCGGATAGTGATAGACGCAGGTATCGAAGAACACGTTGTTCAGCAGATGCTCAGTCAGAAGCGGCTTCTTCATCTCCTGTGCCAGACCGCGATACCGGCCCCAATGGAAGGGAACGGCACCGCCGCCATGCGGGATCACGAATTTCAGCGTCGGGAAATCCTTGAAGAGATTGCCCTGGATGAGCTGCATGAAGACCGTCGTGTCACCATTAATATAGTGTGCGCCGGTATGGTGGAAATTCGGATTGCAGGACGAGGTGACGTGGATCATCGCTGGCACGTCGAGCTCACAGAGCACTTCGTAGAGCGGATACCAGTGCTTGTCCGTCATCGGCGGATCGGTCCAGTAGCCGCCGGACGGATCGGGATTGAGGTTGACGCCGACGAAATCCAGCTCCTCGACCATCCGCCGCAGTTCGGGAATGCAGTTCTTGGGCGCGGCGCCGGGATGCTGCGGCAATTGGCCGACAGCAGCAAAATTGTCCGGCAGAAGCTTGCAGATGCGATGGATCAGATCGTTCGACATCGCCGACCACTGCATGCTGACGGCTTCCGTGCCGACATGATGCGCCATACCGGCGGCGCGCGGCGAGAATATCGTCAGGTCGCTGCCGCGTTCCTGTTGAAACTTCAACTGCGGCGCCACCGACTCGCGGAGCATGTCGTCGGAAATGCCAAGCTCGGTGCTTTGCGGGCGGCGCATTCCATCTGCAAGACCGGCAAGCTGCTTGTCGCGGAACTGGTGCAGCGCCTGCGGCTCGGTGGTGTAGTGTCCGTGAATGTCGATGATCATGGCAGTGTCCTTGAATACCGTTGCACGCGGTGAAGCCAGGCTTCAGATCGTGGGGTAGAGTTCGTTCGCGTCGTAGATGCGCGGCGTGATGCGCTGCTCGGCCGAATAGGTGAAGGCGAGCTGCAGCGAGGCCCTGTTTGCCTCCAGCCCGTAAGCCGGCGGCGGCGTCGCTCCATCCTCGATGGCAATGCGGCGCGCTTCCTCGAATATCTCCATCAGCTCGCCGAGAAGCCAGGGATGATCCTCGACCAGCGCGGTCTTGACGGTCAGGGTGTGGTTGATGGGCACGATGCCGGTGCGGGCGATCCAGGCGTCGGCAATCGCCTCCGCATCCGGGATTACGGTGCGGATGCCGGAGGGATCGACCTCTCGCTCTCCCATAATGGCCGAGAGCGCGCCGGAGAGCATCAGCGGCCGCAGCGCCAATTCGCTCCGGTTACGCTCCACGTTCGACGGATCCTCGTATTCGCTGAGATGGGCATCTTCCATGGTGACCCAGGTGATGCCATCGAGATCGACGCCATATTCGTGCTGGAGGAAGCCCCGCACCCATACGCCCGAGGTCTGGGCATAGGCCCGCACGCCGACCTTCGTTCCCGCAAGATCGCGCGGGCCTTTTACAGACGAATCGGTGGGACAGACGAGATTGGTATGGGGCAGGCGGCTCCAGAGCGGAATGGCGAGACCGGTAATCGGCTTGCCATAATGATGTGCCAGCAGATGGGTGACGATCGCCATCTCCGAGATATCGAGATCGCCGCCTCGAACCATCGTGCGGAATGCTTTCGGGAGCGGCTCGTAATCCTGGAATTCGAATCGGACGCGGCTCGACTGAACGCGGCCATCCTTCAGTGGCTGGACATGGGAATGCTTGCCCAATGCCGTGCGAAGAACCAGTTTTTCAGCCATTTCATTCTCCTTACGCCGCGTTCGTTCTTTTATGTGGAACGGTGTTCTCCTATAGCCATAATACTGTGAAACGGCTGCCGGTCAATTCCGGCAGCGATGTTTTTCTCAAAGGTGCTGTCGCTCAGGCAATCCCGGCCAGGTTCAACAGGAAAAAGGAGGCTCCTACCGCACCGAGGATCGGATAGGGGCCAATCTTGGTGAACATTAGCAGCGAAACGGCGATTGCGATCGTCGCAATCTCGATCACCCCGACACCAGCGGAGCTTGCGACGGCAAATACCCCGGCAAAGATCAGACCGACGGCGACCGGCGCCAGCCCGCGTTCTGCGGCCATTGCCCAGGCGGTGTGCCGATGGCGATTCCAGATGCTGCCCAAAATGCATACGAGGAGCGAGGAGGGGAGAAAAATCGCGACTGTCGCGGCGATTGCGCCGGTCAGCCCGCCAATATGCCAGCCAATCAGCGCGAGGATCAGAGTGCCCGGTCCCGGAGCCGCGCGCGAGATGGCGTAGAAATCCGTGAATTCACGGGCCGTTAGGAAATTATGCACGTCGACGACCTGATGCTGCAGCCCCGCCACGATCGACTGGCCTCCGCCGAAGGACACCAGCGACAACGGGATGCAGAGCAGGACAAGATTGAGCAACTTGCCATCATCCATTTTTCTTCTCCTGCTTAATAAGGAAGGCGCACACGATGCTGAAGGGTATGGCGCCCGCGACCACGGGAATGAGAGGCCAGCGCAACACGCCGACCACCACAAAAACGGCAATGGCGATGAGCGATGGCACCAGCTGCTGCCGCACCCTGCGCGATGTCTTGATTCCCATCGTCACCGAGGAGGCGAGGCCGACGCAGGCGAGCCCGCGCAACACCGTGTGTGTCTGCGGATAGGCGCTCAGCTGCTCATAGACCATGCTCATCAGCAGAATGACGGTGAAAGCGGGCAATAACATCCCGAACAGTGCAACGACGGCGCCGGTCCAGCCCCGCAGCTTCAGGCCGATATAAACCGCTAGGTTCATCGGATTGGCACCTGGCAATATCTGCGCGATCGTCAGTGTTTTGATGAAATTGTCGTCATCGAGCCACTTGCGGCGCTCGACGATCTCTCTGTGCGTCCATCCGGCCATGCCTCCCCCGAACGAAGAAGCGCCCAATCTCAGGAATGATGTAAGGAGCGCTCCGAGGGAAACCTCCGGCTCCGATGCTATCGTCTTGTTGTCGACTGGCTTGTCCAACCGGTCCCTCCCATCGCCGAACTTCCATTTTCCCGGCACCGTGCCGGGCCGGCGCGAAGCACCGTCCTGCAGAAAATGATACTTGCGGCGCTCGGGAGTCCACGCCATTTCGCTTAACGATCAGAATAAGAAAAACTTACTCTTCGTCATGTTCGTTGAATTTTACCGTTGAACATCAAGGGTCGTTGGCGGGAATTTGTGATTTTATTTATACTCGAAGGCCCAAAACCGAGCTATATAAAAAGCTGCTGACACGGCGTCTGACCACCCTTCAGAATCTATTAAAAATGGTGAAGATTTCGAAGAAAACCATTTAACTATAGGGAGTTAGACGTGTTCCTCACAGCGGAACCGTGTCCCTCCTACAGGAATGCCTCTTGCCAGCCCGCATAAAAAGTGATGGACTAAGCATAAATTTTTGCTTTGGACAAAATTTGGGGGAGTGTCCCTAATGCAAAAACTGGCCGGACCTAAAGTAAACCGGCGTGGACAGATCGGCCGCCGAGGAGCAAGCGGTCAATTGATGGAAACCAGCTTGATGCCGAGAGGCCATCAGCGGGAGGAGTTAAACTGAAATGATTGAGACTATGTTCGGGGCGCTCTTCGGCCTCGTGAGCTCCCCACACATTATGGGCCTGATGTTGGTCGCCGTTGTGTGCGGCCTTATGGTTGGCGTAACGCCGGGTATCGGCGGCAAGCTGTCGATCGCCATGGCCATTCCGTTCGTCTATGGCATGGATATGGTGGCAGGCGCCGTCTTCCTCTTGACGATGCATGCCGTCAACGGCACTAGCGGTCAGATATCGAGCATTATGTTCGGCATCCCCGGCGACGGGGACGACGCGGCAACGACGCTCGACGGTTATCCGCTTGCCAAGCAGGGACAGGCTGCCCGCGCGCTAGGCGCCAGTATCACGGCGTCCGGCGTCGGCGGTATTATCGGTGCGGTCGTCTTTGCGATCATGATCCCGATCCTCGAGCCGGTCATCCTGATGTTCAGCCCGGCTGAGTTCTTCCTGATCGCGCTGCTCGGTATTAGCTTCATCGCGTTCCTTTCGAGCGGCAGCCGTATCGTCAAGGGTCTGATCGTCGGCTTCTATGGCTTGATGCTGTCGACGGTCGGCATGGATCCGGTCACCGGTACGCCACGCTATGCAGGCGACTTCCTCTTCCTGTGGGACGGCGTCAGCCTGGTCACCGCGGTTCTCGCCATGTTTGCCGTGCCTGAAATGATCGCGCTCAGCACCAAGGGCGGCTCGATTTCCGCCGTGGCGATGGACAAGGGCTTTTCATACAAGCAGCTTTTCTCGGGCGTCATGGAAGTGCCGCGCCATTGGTGGCTGGTTGTTCGCACCTCGGTGATCGGTGCCATCATCGGCATGATCCCTGGTCTCGGCGGTTCGACTGCAGCCTGGCTCTGCTA